>NZ_JBEXSI010000013.1:0-148060 GCF_040613515.1 Streptomyces sp. NPDC006261 | reverse complement strand
CAGGAGGCCCGCCTCGCCGAGGGCTTCACGACCGGCAGGCACCGGCACGCCCCCGGCCGCGAGCTGGCCATCCACAGCAACGGGCCCGGCAGGCTCGCACTGGCGACGCGAGCCGTCCGCCCGGTGGTCGACACGATGACCGCTACGGGCACGGGAGAGCTGGTGCTCGGGGGCACGTATCCCCGTGAGGAGGCGGCCGGGAAGAAGGTCATCCTGCGGCACGGCACCCGCCTCGAGGAGAAGGAGCTGCCGGTCGAACTCGCCGACGGGCGGTTCACGATCCGGATCGACCCCGAAGCAGCTCCTCAGGTGAGCGGTCCGGAGCTTCCTCTGTGCCCCGGTCGCTGGTACCTGTTCTTCCGCGACACGGACGCCTGGGACAAGTCCGGGGACATCCCGGTGACCTTGCGCCCCGAGCAGGTGACAGAGCTGCCCCTGCAGTTCAACGGCCCGCAGCGTGCCAGTGGGCAGCCGCGCGCTTTCACCGTGGACCGCCGCAACTTCGACCGCATCTTCATCGAGCCGGAACGGCTCCTCGCCCCCGACGAGCACGGCGCCTACCGCCAGCGCATCCTGCGCGAAACCTACTACCACGAACAGCGCGAACTCCCGTTGCGCGACTCGGTGCTCTACCTGAGCCTCGGCGGCAAGCAGTTCTCCGACTCGCCCCGGTCGGTCTACGAGGAACTGGTGCGCCGGGAGGTCGAGGTCGAGCACATCTGGATCCAGAACGCGGGGCTTCCCGAGATGCCGGCGGAAGCGACGGTGGTGACCTGGGGCACCCGCGAGTGCTACGAGGCACTGGCGCGCAGCCGTTACGTCGTCGTGAACACGGCGATCGGCGACTGGTTCGTCGCCCGCCCCGGACAGCGGGTCGTGCAGACCTGGCACGGCACCCCGCTGAAGAAGATCGGCGCGGACCTGCTCGGCTCGTCCAAGTCGAACCCCGCCTATATCGCCAGCCTGCCGCACAGCTACCGGCAGTTCGACTTCGTGGTGTCGCCGAACGCCTACACCACGGAGATCATGAGCAGGGCGTACTGCATCGAAGGCGGCATGTTCGAGAGCGGTTATCCGCGCAACGACGTCTTCTACGCGCCTGACCGTGAGGAGCGGGCGGCGCGGGTCAGGGAGCGGCTCGGTCTGCCGGAGGGCAAGAAGGTGGTGCTCTACGCCCCGACCTGGCGGGAGGACCAGCGGCACGCGAGCAAGCTGTACAAGCTCGATCTGCGGATCGACCTGGCCGCGGCTCAGGCCGAGCTCGGCGGGGATCATGTGCTGCTCTTCCGCAAGCACCCGAGGGTCCATGGCAGCGTGCCGGGTGACGGTCGCGGTTTTGTGTGGGATGTCACCCGCTACCCGGACATCGCCGATCTGTACCTTGTCGCCGATGTGCTGATCACCGACTACTCCTCGGCGCTCTTCGACTTCGCGCACTCGGACAAGCCGATGCTGTTCTTCACCTACGACCTGGAGCACTACCGCGACACCCTGCGCGGCCTGTACTTCGACTTCACCACCCGGGCCCCCGGACCACTGCTCAAGACGTCCGAGGAACTGGTCAAAGCCATACGCGACGTCGACGCCGTCGAAGCGGACTACCGGGAGAAGTACGCCCAGTTCAAGAAGGACTTCTGCGAGCCCGGCGACGGACTCGCGACAGCGCGCGTCGTGGACCGCATGCTCGCCGACGGACCGCACTCCGCGGCCCCGACCGACGGCTGAGCCTGGTCAGACCTGAGGGCGAGGGGGTCTCCGCCGCGCGGCGGCAGCGAGTGCCGGGGGTCCAGCCCGGAGGCCGATGGCGGGGGCGGCGCGGGCGCGCGGGATGAATTCCGTCGAGCAAGCCCGCCCCCGCCGCAGAGCAGGAGATCGTCATGACGTCTCGGTTCGGACGCAGAACTCTGGCCGTACTGGCCGTACTTGGCACAGGCTTCACGTTGGCCGGTGCCTCCCTGGCCGCGTCCGGCGATCCGGAGGAGAAGCCCGCGACCGGTCCGCGCGAGCGTCGTCGGGAGCGCCGAGTTCGTCCTGCCCTACCACCAGGACAAGGACGTCCGGTCCTTCACCTTCGACGCCCGGGCGGCCCCGTACAGCCGTCCGCTGCCCGGGATCCCCGGCGGCCTGCCCACCGACGCGCGGGGAACGGTCGAGGTCTCCCACTACTCGGCCGAGCGGGACATCACGTACACGTCCAAGGGGCGTGTGGACTGCCTGGTCACCGGAGTGCGCACCGCGACCCTGACGGCGGTCATCACCGAAGTGAGCCCCGGCGGGCCTCCCACCGTCGGGAACCGGGTCGGATTCAGCGTCTACGACGGGGGAGACGGCAAGGACGAAGGCAAGGGCCGCTCCAAGGACCGCGTCGGTTTCTCCTGGAACGGCGTGAACCTGCTGCCGAACGGCAGCACCCCGCCCGAGGATGCCCCGGTCGGCACCTGCATGGCCCCCGCCCCGTACGCCCCGGTGACCAAGGGCGGTTACGCTGTCGCGCACGCGGAGCTGCCGCCCCCGCCACCCTCCCCCAAAGGTGCCACCGGGGCCACCAGCCGCGCCCCGGAGTGATGCAGGTCGGCATCTGCTGCGCCGTCGAGGTGGCGAAGCTGTGTGCAAGGGCGTGACGCGGCCTGTGTGAGGAGGACGGCGCGCCGGATGCGACGACGGGAAGTACCGCCCATGCCTGCGCTCGAGGCCACGGAGCTGCGTGAACACGCGGTGAGGCAGCGTGAACACACGGTCGTCGTCACCGCGCTCGCGGTCTCGTCCGTCGTCGTCGTGCTGATGGCCCTGGGGTACTGGGCGTTCTTCGTCCACACCTTCTCCGATCCCGGCGGCCCCGGATTCGTGGGAATGCGGATCGACGGGGGACACGGTCACCGTCAAGGCCGGCCAGTGCCCGCAGGACCGGGTACGGCGGGTCGAGGTCTGGGACAGCGGCCGTCAGCGGCTTGTCTGGCGCGGCGACAAGCCGCTGACCGAGGAGGGGCGGCGCGGCCTGCTCCCCCTCTGGGACGGGAAGGCCTACCGCGCGTCCAGCCCGTCGGGGCAGCCGTCCGAACTGCCCAAGACCCTCGATGTGACCATCGACCACGGCCCCGAGTACGGCGTGGCGGAGGTGTTCGACATCGCGGAGGTATGAGCCGCTGTCCTGCCCCCGGGGTCGTACTGGACGCATGATGGCGTCAGGACGGCCGGGCAACTCGACGAGATCCTCGACTGCGGCAGCGGCGGCCGGTAGGTAGAAACCGTTCGCCCGGCCGCTGTCGAGCGGATAGGAAAGGGCGATGGCTGATGAATCGATCGCTCCTCCGGACCGCCTGACCGCCGAACGGGCCTGTGAGCGCCTGGTCGTTCAGTTCGTCCATGAGCTGGATCTCGGCGAACCGGGCAGGGTGGCCGAGCTGTTCACGGCCGACGGGGTCTGGGAGTGGGCCGAGGGCGACCGCAGGATCGAAGGCCGGGAGGCGCTGCGCGGCTATTTCGGGACCCGCCCCGCCGACCGGCTCTCGCGTCGCATCTGCACCAACATCCTGGTGACCCTGACCTCCGCGTCGACGGCGACGGCGACCACCTACTTCACGACGTACCGCGTCGACGGCCACTCCGGCGGGATGCTGCCGCCGAGGCCCCCGACGCAGGTGGGCCACTACGAGGACACCTTCCGAAAGGCCGACGGCCGGTGGCTGCTCAGCAGGCGTGCCCTGTTCCTGGCCTTCGGCGGGCCGACCGAGAACGTGGGCGGAGTGGTCGGCGACGTCTGAAAGGCCGCAGTGGCGAAGGGCCTTGCATGACCATGTACGGACAGTGATCCGTATGTGATCAACGCCCCGTAGTCTCCTCCGGCAGGGGATGCACGGCAGGCGAGAGCACGTGCGGGCAAGGCGGGGGACGTACATGGAATACCGGCGCGCTGCGATACCGGCACTGGTCGGCGGGCTGCTGCTCACGGCGCTTCTCTGGTGGGCGGGGGCGAGCACCCAGGCACTGCAACTGCCGGGCACCGTCGACGTGCTCGGCGGGCTGCCCGCCGCCCAGCTCGAACACTGGCTCACCCCGTGGTCGTACGACCCTCCGCCCTCTGTCCGGATCGGCGCGGAGACGTTCGGTGTGGGCGAGGACGGGGCAGCGATCGACAATTCCCGCTATCTGTCGCTGTATGCGACGGGGATGCAGATCCGGTTCGTGGCGGTCCCCCTCTTCTTCGTGCCCGGTGCGCTGCTCCTGGTCCGCAGGCTCCCCCCGGTGAACGGCCGGGTGCCCGCCACGCTGCTCGCGGTATGGGCCTGGGGCGTGGTGGCCGGGACCCTGGCCGTCGCCGTCTCCGCGCCCTGGCTGATCGCGGCGAACGGGCGCGGCAGTTACCGCTTCCTGCCCCAGCTCGCGGGCATGGCCTCCGGCGGGCGGCAGATCCTGGTACTCACCGCACTCGTCGCGGCGGTGGTCGCGGTGCTGGCGGCCCGGGTCACGGCCAAGGGCGCCGGCCCGCTGCCGCGGGCGGCCGTCCCGGTGGCGGCCGCCCGCCTGGCCGCCACCGCCGGAACCGCGGTGATCGCCGTGTCCCTGGTCGTCCTCTCGTACCAGCCCGTGGCCGCCACCCTCCAGACCGCGTTCCCGGGCAGTGGCCTGTTCGCCGAGCCGGGCGACCTCCTGCGCCAGTGGTTGCTGCTGGGCTCCTGGGCGGGCCCGGCCGGTACGCCGGTCGGCGACTGGTTCCTGTACCGCGTGGCCGACGCGCTCGTGCTCGCCGCGGTGTGGTGGGCGCTGCGGTGGCTGCCTGTCCTGCTCTCCCGGACCACGGTCCCGGCGATGGCGGCCGGCGCGGTCTGCGCGACCGTGATCGGTCTGCTGGTGAGCCAGTTGACACAGATGGCCTTGAGCGATGGGGGGATGCGCTGGGGGCTGGTGCAGCTGTCGGCCGGCATCGGCGGTGGCGTCCCTGCCGCTCTGACCTTCGGCCTGGTGGCGGGGGCGGCGGCTGCCGTGACGTTGCGGATGGCGGGGAGCCGGTTCCGCGCCGGTGCGAGTCCGGACCCGAGGGGCTCTGACGTCACGGGCCCCGACCCGGCGGTTCCCGGCACCACGGCTACGGCCTCCGGCGCCGCAGCCCCTCCCGGCACCGCCACCTCCGACGCTCCAGATCCCCACCGAGGGCCTGGCCCCTCCCTGCCGTGGCACCCCGGAGCTCAGGACCAGGCTTGAGCGGGGAGGGTTCGCTCGGCGCCCTCACCGGGCGAACCAGCCGAATGCCACCCAGGCCGCAAACGTCCCCTCGACGCGTCGCGCGGCGAAGCTGGGGTTCATCGATGTGGAGCGGCGTGAGGCAGGTGGGACCCAACTCACGTTGCTCTCGGGCCGGGCTGACGGCCGGCGGTGCTGAAAGCGGTAGCGGTACGGAGCAGCTTCATCGGACGATCTCCTGGGAGACGACGACCCCGTACAGGTCGCCGATGGTGGCCAGGACGCTGTCGTGCACCTGGCGTGCGTCGAGGTCGGTGCCGTGGAAGGCGTTCGGCGCCTGCTTGACGGCGACGGGTTCGCCGTCGACCGGCGCGACGGCCGGGTGTATCCGGCCGATCTCGGCCCGGATGTCGTGCGGGGTTCCCCCCGCCGTCGTTGATGACGTGGACGACGTGACGCCACCGAGGCCTACGCCACCTCCCGGCTGGGCTGAGCCACGAGGGAGGGGGCCGGTCAGGCCGCCGTGGCTCGCCGCAGCGTCTTGCGATGGGCCCGGTTCGTGGCCATCAGTACGTCCAGGGCGTCCCAGGTGCGGGCCAGCTCCTCGATGTGGGCGGAGAGCCGTTCCCTCTCCTGCTCCATCCGTTCCATGGCGGCGTCGGACGTCGCCTCGCTCGGGGCGTCCACGCAGGGCAGCAGTTCCGTGATGGTGCGGCTGGACAGGCCGGCCGCGTAGAGCCGTTGGACGAAGCCGACCCGGTCGATGTCGGCTTCCCGGAAATGCCGCTGCCCGCTGGGGCTGCGCGTACTGGTGAGCAGGCCCTGCTCCTCGTAGTAGCGCAGGGACCGGACGCTGACGCCGGCCGCCTTCGCGAGTTCCCCGATGCGCATGCCGTCCGTCCTTCTCGTCTTCGTCCTCTTCGGGCTTGCCTCTGACATTGATGTCAGGTTTTAGCGTAGCCGCAGTGCCCGGCTCGCGGGTACCGCGTCACGAGGAGGACGGACGGCATGACCCTGATCGACACCCACCCCGAGACCCCTTCCGACACACACTCCGACACCCTGTTCACCGGCTACCGGCTCGGGGGCCTCACCCTCCCCAACCGGGTCGTGATGGCCCCCATGACCCGCGTCCGGGCCGCCGCCGGGGGCCTGGCGACGCCGTCGATGGCGACGTACTACGCCCAGCGGGCGACTGCCGGGCTCATCGTGAGCGAGGGTGTGCAGCCGAGCCTGATCGGGCAGTCGAACCCGGGCACGCCGGGGATGCACACCGATGAGCAGGTTGCTTCGTGGCGGCCGGTCACCGCCGCCGTCCACGCGAACGGGGGGCGCATCTTCGCGCAGATCATGCACGGCGGGCGGGTCTCGCATCCTGACACGAACGGTCTCGTGCCGGTCGGGCCGTCGGCCGTACCGGCGGCCGGTGAGGTGTTCACGCCGACCGGGCCCCAGGCGGCGCCGATGCCCCGGGCCCTCGGCACCGCCGAGGTTCCCGAGCACGCCCAGTCATACGCGGCGGCCGCCCGCCGGGCCGTCGACGCCGGGTTCGACGGGGTCGAACTGCACGGCGCCAACGGCTACTTGATCTCCCAGTTCCTCTCCTCCAACGCCAACCTGCGGACCGACCGCTACGGCGGGTCGGTCTCCAACCGCGTACGGTTCGCCGTCGAGGCGGTGGAAGCGACCATCGATGCCGTGGGCGCGGCGCGGACCGGCATCCGGCTCTCGCCGGGCGGGACGTTCTGGGGCGTCGAGGAGAAGGACGTACCCGAGCTCTACGCCCTCCTGCTGGAGGAGTTGGCGCGTCTGGAACCGGCGTACGTGCACTTGGAGGCGACCGCCGAGGACGAAATTCTGGTGGCCCTGCGCCGCGCGTGGCCCGGCACCCTGATCATGAACCCGGTACTGCCGATGGGGGAGCGGCGGGCCGAACGCCCCGACGCCGACCGCTGGCTCGGCCTGGGCGCGGACCTCATCAGCTTCGGCCGGGCCTTCATCGCCAACCCCGACCTGGTCGAACGGCTCCGCGCCGGGCTGCCGCTCGCCGCGGAGGAGGCGGCGACCTACTTCCAGGGGGGTGACGCGGGGTACGTCACGTACCCGGCGTACCGGCACGCGGGCTGAGCCCCGGGGGCCCGGCCCTCTTCCCGCTGTGACGTGCGCGCGTCAGAATCCAAGGGCCTTGCCCCACCTTGCCCCCACCGCCCTCGGAGGCGCCTCCATGTCCGTCACCCCCGCCCCCAAGCCGCCTGCGCAGTCGCGCCACCTGAGCACGCGCAGAACCTTCCTGGCCGGCGCCCTCGCCGTCTCCGCGACCGCCGTCGTCGGGACCGCGCCCGCCGTCGCGGCCGCCCGGGGACGGGCGGTCCGGGGCACGCAGGACTGGATGGGCGGCCTGCCCGACGCCACCGCGCTCCAGCGGCTCACGATCCCGGGTACGCACGACTCGGGAGCGCGGTTCGGCGGGCCGTGGGCGGAGTGCCAGAACACCACGATCGCCCAGCAGTTGCAGAGCGGGGTGCGCTTCCTGGACGTACGGTGCCGGATCACCGGAGGGTCGTTCGCGATCCATCACGGGGCCGCGTTCCAGAACATGATGTTCGGCGATGTCCTCGTCTCCTGCCGGGACTTCCTGGCCGCACGGCCCAGCGAGACCGTGCTGATGCGAGTCAAGCAGGAGTACTCCTCCGAGAGCGACGCGGCGTTCCGGGCCATCTTCGACGACTACCTCGGCGGGCGGGGGTGGCGCTCGCTGTTCCGGCTGGACTCCGCGCTGCCCTCGCTCGGGCAGGCGCGGGGCAAGGTGGTGCTGTTGGCCGACAACGGCGGGCTGCCCGGGGTGCGGTACGGCGACCCGGCCCTCTTCGACATCCAGGACGACTACATGGCAGAGCCGTTCGCCAAGTACCCGAAGATCGAGGCGCAGTTCCGCAAGGCGGCCCAGCAGCCGGGCAAGTTCTTCATGAACTACGTCTCCACCGCCGCCCTGATGCCGCCCCGCTGGAACGCCGACCGCCTCAACCCGCAGGTGCACTCGTTCCTCGAGCGTTCCGAGACGGCCGGCTGGACGGGTCTCGGCATCGTCCCGCTGGACTACCCGAACCAGCGGGGAGGGCTGGTGGAGTCGCTGATCCGGCACAACCCGGTGGGGTGACGGCGGTCGGCCGACGCGCGCGAGGGGCGGCGGGCCTTGGCGCTGCCTGACCCTCACATCCCCGGCGGCGGAGTGGGCGCCCCCGGCAGTCTGATCGTCGCCACCGTGCCGGGGCCCGCGTCCGGGGCCGGGCGCAGGGTGATCCCGCCGCCCGCCTGCTGGACCGTACGGGCCACGATGGACAGGCCCAGGCCCGAGCCGGGGAGCTGGCGGGCGGAGGGGGAGCGCCAGAAGCGTTCGAATACGTGCGGGAGCTCCTCGGCGGGGATGCCGGGGCCCCGGTCCCGAACCGTCAGCTCGCCCCGGTGCAGGTGGACGTCGATCGTGGCGCGGGGCGGGCTGAACTTCACCGCGTTGTCCAGGACGTTGACGATCGCCCGCTCCAGGGCGGCCGGCTCGGCCCGTACGTACCAGGGGGCCAGGTCGTCCGTGATCGTCAGCTCGGGGCCGCGCAGGCGGGCGCGTCGCAGGGCGGTACGGGTGATGTCGTGCAGGCCCACCACCTGGAGCGGGCCGGGTTGCGCGGCGTCGGGGCGGGCCAGCTCCTGGAGGTCGCCGATGAGGGCGGCCAGCTCCGTCATCTGGGCCTTCACCGAGGCCATCAGCGCCTTGCGGTCGTCCGGCGGGATCACCCGGCCGGTCTCGTCGCTGCGGGCCAGCAGCTCCACGTTCGTCCGCAGCGAGGTGAGCGGGGTGCGCAGCTCATGGCCCGCGTCCGCGATCAGCTGGGCCTGGCGGTCGCGGGAGGAGGCGAGCTGGGCCGTCATGGAGTTGAAGGAGTGCGACAGCCGGGCGATCTCGTCCTCGCCGTCGACCGGGATCCGCACGGTCAGGTCCTCCGTGCGCGCCACGTGCTCGACGGCCTCCGTGAGTTCGTCCACCGGGCGCAGGCCCGCCCTCGCCACCCAGAGCCCGGCCGCGCCCGCGCCGATGACGCCGATGCCGCCGACGAGGGCCAGGACCCAGGCGAGGGTGGAGAGCGGTGCGTCGATCTCGCTGAGCGGGCGGGCCACCGAGACCGCGAGCTGGTTGTTCGCCTGGCCGGAGCTGACGACCGGCGGCAGCTTGCGGGTGTAGACCCGCATGTCCTTCCCGGCGTCGTTCTCCGTCGTGTGCAGGGCGTCGGTCTCCCGGCCGGCCGCCACGGCGACATCGTCCGGCTGGGCGGGGACGGGGGTGGTGTTCGGGGCGGTGCAGTAGCTGCCGTTCGCGGCGACGATCTGCACGGTGTACTGGCCGGGGAACTCCTGGGCCGGCAGCTGCCCACCGCTCAGGCACGAGCTCAGCAGGTCGCGCATCGGCTCGTTGTCCATCTTCGCGTTGCGCAGCGAGTCGTCGAGCTGGTCCTCCAGCTGGATCCGGGTCACGAACCAGCACGCCACCGCCACCGCCGCGACCGCCACCGCGACCGCCGTGGCCACGAGGATCGCGAGCCGGGAGCGCAGCGGCAGCGCGCGGAAGCGGCGTACGAGCCTCTTCCTGGTGGGAGCCGCCTCGCCCCCGGTGGGAGCCGCCTCGCCCCCGGTGGGAGCCGCTTCGCCCCCGGTGGGTTCCGCCGTGCTCACGCCTCGCCGCTCCCGCCCGTACGGAGCGCGTAGCCGACCCCGCGCACGGTGTGGACCAGGCGCGGTTCGCCGGCCGCCTCCGTCTTGCGGCGCAGGTACATCACGTAGACGTCCAGGGAGTTGGAGCTCGGCTCGAAGTCGAAGCCCCAGACCGCCTTGAGGATCTGCTCCCGCGTCAGAACCTGGCGCGGGTGGGCCAGGAACATCTCCAGGAGCGTGAACTCGGTGCGGGTCAGCTCGACCCGGCGTTCGCCTCGGGTGACCTCGCGGGTGGCCAGGTCCATGCGCAGGTCGGCGAAGGAGAGGACGTCGTCGTCCGGGGCCTGCGCGCCCGCCGCCGACGCCGCGTACGAGCTGCGGCGCAGCAGGGCCCGGATGCGGGCGAACAGCTCGTCCAGCTCGAACGGCTTGACCAGGTAGTCGTCCGCGCCCGCGTCGAGGCCGGTGACCCGGTCCCCGACGGTGTCGCGGGCGGTGAGCATGAGGATGGGCGTGGTGGAGCCGGTGGCGCGGATGCGGCGGGCGGCGGTGAGTCCGTCCATGCGCGGCATCTGGATGTCCAGGACGATGAGGTCGGGGGCGTACGCCTCGGCCATCGCCAGGGCGTCGTACCCGTCGACCGCGACCTGGGTGCCGTACCCCTCGAAGGCGAGACTGCGCTGGAGCGCCTCCCGTACGGCCGGTTCGTCGTCGACGATCAGGATGCGCTGGGGATCGTCTTCGGCGGGGCTCATCGCTGCTGGTCCTCTTCTCGTGTCGACCCGGTCCGCCCGGTCTGCCCGGTCTGCGGGAGTGTCTCACCCTCGCACGATCAGGAGCCGTCGCCAGCGCGCAGGGTGTCCAGGTCGGCCTTGAGCGTGTTCACCGGGATCGCGAAGCCGAGGCCCACGCTGCCCGCCGACGAACCGCCGCCCGCCGCTGAGGAACTGGGCGCGTACATCGCGGAGTTGATGCCGATGATCTCGCCGTCCATGTTGATCAGCGCGCCGCCGGAGTTGCCGGGGTTGAGCGACGCGTCGGTCTGGAGCGCCTTGTACGTGGTCGTCTTCTCGCCCGTGTCGCCGTTGAACTGCTGCCCGCCGAACTCGAACGGCCACTGATCACTTCCGCCGCCCTGCCCGCCCTGCCTGCCCTGGCCCTGCCCGGAGCCGCTGCCGGAGTCGTCCTTGGCCACCGTCACGTCCCGGTCCAGCGCGGAGATGATCCCGCTGGTGACCGTGCCGGTCAGCCCCTCCGGCGAGCCGATCGCCACGACCTGGTCGCCCACCTTGACCTGCGAGGAGTCGCCGAGCGGGGCCGTCTTCAGCCCGCTCGCGCCGCGCAGCTTGATGAGCGCGAGGTCCTTGTCGGGGTCGGTGCCCACGACGTCGGCGGTGTAGGTCTTGCCGGTGGAGAGGGTGACCTCGATCTGCTGGGCGCCCGAGATGACGTGGTTGTTGGTGACGATCTCGCCGTCCTCGGTGATCACGACCCCGGACCCGGTGGACTTGCCCGCCGAGGAGGCCGCACCGATCTCGACGATGGCCGGGGAGACCGCTTCCGCGACGCCCGAAACCGTCCCCTTGCTGCTCCGGGCGACGGTGGTGCCCTGGACCACGCCGGTGGAGCCGGTCGCGATGGCTCCGCCGTCGGTGAGCTGCCCGACCAGCGCCGCGCTGCCGCCGCCGATCACGGCCGCGGCGAGGGCGACGGCCGCCAGCAGCGCCACCGGCCGCTTCGCCCGGCGCTCGCGGCGCCCGTGGTCCGGGGGCTCGGTGGCGTACGCGCAGGGGTCGGGGGCGTACGGGGGCGGCGGCGGGTAGCCGCCTGCCGTGCCGTCGTACACCGCGCTCGTGCCGTCGTACGCCGTGCTCGTGCCGTCGTACACCGCGCTGTACGTCCTGTCGTACGGGGACGAGTGCGGGCTCGGGGTGGCGTCCTGGTCCGTCGTGTACGCGCCGCTCGGGCGGGGGCTCTCCGTCATGTGCATCAGCCTCGCGAGCCAAGATGAGAGCAGCCTGAGTACGTCCTGAGAAGCCCGGAAGAACCGCGTATGCCCGCTGTAAGGACCCGCAGCGACGCCCGCCTCAGCTCTGCGTGAGGAACACCGCCCACGTGCAGGGCGCGCGCACGTCAGCACGTACCCGAGGCCGCCGCCGAAGTTGGCGCAGCGGGGCCAGGTGAAGCCGAGGGGGACGAGTGGTATCCCGCCGGTGCGCGGTCCGGGGGCGGTCTCGCCCGTCGTGCCGTCGTAGATCGGCAGGGTCTGTGCCATGCGCGGGAGTCCAGGACGGACCTCTGAGGCGGCCTCGGGCGGTGGTCACGCCGACGCGTTCGGCTCCCCGCAGCCGCACGAGCGCCGGATCACCAGCGCCGAGGGGAACTGCTTCAGCCGCTCCCGCCGCGAGCCGACGACCCGGAGCGAGTCGTCGAGCACCAGGTCCACCGCGGCCCGCGCCATCGCAGGCCGGTCCGAGAAGACCGTGGTCAGCGGCGGATCGGTGAGCCCGGCCTCCTTGACGTCGTCGAAGCCCGCGACCGCCAGCTCACCCGGCACGTCGATGCGCAGCTCGCGCGCCGCCCGCAGCACCCCGATGGCCTGGTCGTCCGTGGCGCAGAAGATCGCCGGGGGCCGGTCCGGGCCGGCGAGCAGCCCGAGGGCCACCTGGTAGGCGTCGTACCGGTTGTACGGGGCCTGGAAGAGCCGGCCCTCCGTCGAGCGGCCGGACTCGTGCATCGCCCGGCGCCACCCCTCGACGTGGTCGGCGACCGGGTCACCGACCACCGGGGTCGACTCCATACCGCCGAGGCAGGCCACGTACGCGTTGCCGTGCTCCAGCAGGTGGCGGGTGGCGAGCTGGGCGCCGCCGACGTCGTCCGTGACGACCGCGACGTCGTCGATCGCCTCGGGGCGCTCGTGCAGCAGCACGACCCGGGCGTCCCACGCCTCTATCTCCGCCGCGGCCCGCTCGCTGGGGCCCTGGCTGACCAGGATCAGCCCGGAGACGCGCATGCCGAGGAAGGCCCGCAGATAGTGGACCTCGCGCTCGTCGCGGTAGTCGGAGTTGCCGACGAGCACCATTTTCCCGCGCTCGGCGGCTGCCTGTTCGACCGCGTGCGCCATCTCCGCGAAGAAGGGCTGCCGGGCGTCGGGGACGATCATCCCTATGAGGTCGGTGCGCCGCGAGGCCATGGCCTGGGCGACCCGGTCGGGCCGGTAGCCCAGCTGCTTGATCGCGGCGAGCACCCGCTCACGCGTGGCCGGGGCGACCGGCCGCGGTCCGTTGTTGATGACGTAGCTGACGACCGCGGTCGACGTCCCCGCCAGTCTCGCCACATCGTCCCGCGTCACCTTGGCCACGCGCGGCAGTCTACGCGGATGGACCTACCTCTTGGCAGCCTCTACCGGGGCTTCTTCCGCCGCCGTGGCCGAAGCCGACTGCTCCGAACGGGCGACGGGCTCGGCGGCCTTCTGCTGGGCGGCCTGCCGCTCCTTCGCCTCCTCGGCGGCGCGCTCGACCTTCTCCGGGGTGACGAAGCGGTAGCCGACGTTGCGGACGGTCCCGATCAGCGACTCGTGCTCGGGGCCGAGCTTGGCGCGCAGCCGCCGGACGTGGACGTCGACCGTCCGCGTACCGCCGAAGTAGTCGTACCCCCAGACCTCCTGGAGGAGCTGGGCGCGGGTGAACACCCGGCCCGGGTGCTGGGCCAGGTATTTCAGCAGTTCGAATTCCTTGAAGGTCAGGTCCAGGACCCGGCCCTTGAGTTTCGCGCTGTACGTGGCCTCGTCGACGGAGAGATCGCCGTTGCGGATCTCCATCGGGGAGTCGTCGGAGGTGATCTGCTGCCGGCCGGTGGCCAGCCGCAGCCGCGCCTCGACCTCTGCGGGCCCAGCGGTGTCCAGCAGGACGTCGTCGATGCCCCAGTCGGCGGTGACGGCCGCGAGGCCGCCCTCGGTGACGACGAGGATCAGCGGACAGCCCGGTCCGGTGGACCGCAGCAGCTGACAGAGCGAGCGGACCTGAGGCAGGTCACGGCGCCCGTCGATGAGGATCACGTCGGCGCCCGGGGTGTCCACCAGGGCCGGGCCCTCGGCCGGGGCGACCCGCACGCTGTGCAGCAGGAGGCCGAGGGCGGGGAGCACCTCCGTCGAGGGCTGGAGTGCGTTCGTCAACAGCAGCAGTGAACTCATCGCCGCCCACCTGCCTGGTTCGGTCGATCGTGTTGCACGGTTCGCTCGCCCATTACGTCGGTCCTCCTCGTTCCCTGCGAGAGGGGCACTCCCGGGTCGGACCCGGGGGAGTATGCGGCACTGCTTCGTACGGCTGTACGACGGTTCCCCGCGATCACGCTGCGGCGTTCGTCATACAGGTTTTACGGTGCGGTCCCGCGCCCTGGGACCGCTGAGCTTGTCGAAACGTCTGCGTAACAACGCCCGGGAAGCACAAAAGGACCCGGGGGCTGCATTGCCCGGATCCTCTTCGCAGCAGAATAGCCCACATGAGTTCCGCGTCCGAGGGCCGATTCCTGAGTTCTTCTGTTCCCTTGCTCACGCGGGTCCCACGGTTCGCCACATTGCTGACCGATGACGGCATCCCGGTCGAGGCGGTGTACGAGCCGTGTACGGCGGGTTTCGACGCGTCTTCCGGGGCTCGTGCGGAACCGGCTGCTGACACCCCCGCGATCGTGGTGGCACACGGGTTCACCGGTTCGGCCGCCCGACCCGCCGTACGCCGCGCCGCGCAGGTGTTCTCCCAGCGTGCGGCCGTGATCACGTTCTCGTTCCGGGGGCACGGGCGGTCCGGCGGGCGTTCCACGGTGGGCGACCGCGAGGTGCTGGATCTGGCGGCCGCGGTGGCGTGGGCGCGGACCCTGGGGCACTCCCGGGTGGTTACGGTCGGGTTCTCCATGGGCGGCTCGGTGGCGCTGCGCCACGGCGCCCTGTATACGGACGGATCCAAGGCGCGCGATACGGCCGTTCGTGTACCGGTGCGGGAACGGCGCACGGGGGAGCACTCGGGGGCGCACTTCGGCGCGCATGCCGATGCGGTGGTCGCGGTCAGTGCCCCCGCGCGCTGGTACTACCGGGGTACGGCCCCGATGCGCCGCCTGCACTGGGTGGTCACCCGCCCCTCGGGGCGGTTCGTCGGGCGGTACGGATTCCGTACCCGGATCGCCACCGACGACTGGGACCCCGTCCCGCTCTCCCCGGTCGCCGCGGTCCCGCTCATCGCCCCGGCCCCGCTGCTGCTGGTGCACGGCGACCGGGACCCGTACTTCCCGCTGGACCACCCGCGGATGCTGGCCGGGGCGGCGGGGGAGGGCGGGGCGGAGCTGTGGCTGGAGCGGGGAATGGGGCACGCGGAGAACGCGGCGGACGACGCCCTCCTCGGCCGGATCGCCGACTGGGCGACGGCCGCGCTGTCCGCGTGACCCATCATGGAGAGCTGACGCACGAGGCGTGGGCCGACCGGACCCACCGAACCTAAGGAGTGGCGCCATGGCAGCGGGGACGATCCGCTACTGGGCTGCGGCCAAGGCCGCCGCGGGCATCGCGGAGGAGCCGTACGCGGCGGCGACCCTCGCCGAGGCGCTCGACGCCGTACGCGAACGGCACCCCGGCGAGCTGAGCCGGGTGCTCCAGCGGTGCTCGTTCCTCATCGACGGCAACCCCGTCGGTACCCGTGGGCATGAGACCGTACGCCTTGCCGAGGGCGGCACGGTCGAGGTGCTCCCGCCGTTCGCAGGAGGGTGAACCGCAGGCCATGAGCAGCAGCGATCAGCAGTACCCGTATCCGTACGACCCCCAGCACCCGCCCCAGCAGGCCCAGGCGCCGCAGCACTGGCCCGACGGGACGGCCGGGCAGTCCGCGCTGCCCCAGGAGCCGGGCGGCTACGACCAGGGCGCGACGCAGACGTGGCAGGCGCCGACCTGGGACACGCAGTACCAGCCGACGATCCAGCGGGACCCGGAGCCGTACCAGGGGCAGGTCCAGGGGTACGGGCAGCAGCAGCCGGACGCGTACGGAACCGGGCAGCCCGACCCGTACGGGGCGCCGCAGCCGCAGTACCAGGACCCTCAGCACCACCAGCCGTACCGGGAGCACCACCAGCCGTACCAGGAGCCCCACCAGCCGTACCGGCCCGCCGCCGATGCCGCCCACCTGCCCCCTCAGGGCGCCGGTGGCTCCCTCCCGCTCCCGCCCGAGGCCCCGGCGGCCGGGCCCGAGCCTGTGCCGTCGGCCGCGCCCCCCGCCCAGCCCCCGCAGCCGGGCCCCGGCGACTCCGGCTACAGCGCGCCCACCACCCTCGGCAACGGCCGGATCACCGACGCCCAGCGGGCCCGGGCCGAAGGGCGGTCGCCGATCATCGCGCCCGGTATCCGGCCCGCCGCGATCACCGCCGGGCTCGGCCTGCTCCTCGCGGGCGGCGCGGCCATCGGCCCGTACGCCCTGCTCGTCCCGCTCGTCCTCCTCCAGGCGGTGACCGCCGCCGGCTGGTTCCGGCTCAACGGCATGTGGCCGGCCCGCCAGGGCATCGCGCTCGCCTTCGCCGGCGGCCTCGTCGCCGATGTCGCGCTCCTCGCGGCGGGCCGGGAGCACGGGCCCGCCGCGCTCCTGGGCACCCTGGGGGTCTGGGTGCTGCTCACCGTGGTCCTCCAGCTCCGCAGCCACGCGGCCGGGGACGAGCGGATGTCCGGGCTGATGGCCACGGTCGTCTCGGCGGCCCTCGCGGTCCTCGCCGCCGGACACCTCGCGGCGGCCGGGGACGCGGTGACGGTCGGCGGGGTGGCGGTCGCGGCCGCCGTCCTCGCCCGTGCGCTGCCGTTGCCGGGTATCGCGTCGGTCGTGGTGGCGCTGCTCGCGGGCGCGGGCGCCGGCATCGCGGTGGGCGGCTTCACGGAGTACGGCGGCCAGGGTGCGCTCCTCGGCCTCGCGGCGGGCGTCTGCGCATTGATCGGGCTGCGGGCGGCGAGCTACGACTACCCGTCCCGCTTCGTCCACATGACGGCGGGGGTGGCGCTGCCGCTCACCATGGCGGCCCCGGCTGTCTACCTGATCGGCCGCGCGCTCGTCTGACGCGTACTCAACAGGGCTACCCGCCCCGGGAACCGATGAGGTGGTGCCACTCGTCGATCACCCGGGGCGTCCTGCGCTGTGGCAGTAGGCTCACGAATGCCGGGGGACGACCGACCGTACGGCTGAGGCGGGGGAACGACACACATGCGCGCACTGCGAATACTGCTGATCCTGCTGGTGGTGGTCGGCGGCCTCTTCGTCGCCGCCGACCGGCTGGCGCTCCACCTCGCCGAGTCGGAGGCCGAGGACCGGGTCAGCATCAGCGGGGGCAGCGCGGGGACGACCGAGATCTCGATCAGGGGCTTCCCCTTCCTGACCCAGCTCGCCGCCTCGGAGCTCGACCGGGTCGATGTCACCCTCAAGGACATGAAGACCGAGGCCGCGGGCCGCGCGATACGCGTCGGCGAGGTGCGGGCGCGGCTGCACGACGTGAAGCTCGGCGCCGGCTACTCCAGCGCCACGGCCGCCCGTGCCACCGGCACGGCCGTCGTCTCGTACGAGGACCTGACGGCGGCGGCGGAGGACGGCGTCACCGTCGCCTACGGCGGCGACGGCAAGGTGAAGGTCACCGGCACGGTCGAGATCCTCGGCCGACCGATCTCCCGCAGCGTGGTCTCCACCGTGACCCGGACCGACGCCCACACGATCAAGGTGCGCGCGGACGAGGTCCCGGGGGAGGGCATCCCGGGGGTGGAGCGGCTGGTGCGGACGAAGACGGATTTCGAGGGGGTAGTCGACGGCCTGCCCAAGGGCCTGGAACTCCAGAAGATCCAGGTGACCGGGAACGGCCTGGAGATCGCGCTGAACGGCTCGGACGTCTCGCTGACGGGCTGATTTCCCGCCCCACGGCCCTCGGCTCAGGAACCCACGGCCCTCGAATTCCGACTTCAGGGGCCCTCGGCTCAGGAACCCACGACCCTCGGATCCGGACCCGAGGGCCCTCCGATGCGGATCCCGTGGCCCTCCGATCCGGATAGTGAGACGCCGATGTCCGGTCCGTAGCGGTGATGCGGGCGAAGAGCGACGACAAACCGGCTCCGGGGCGCGCTTCGCCACGCCGCGTCTCGCATTCTGGATGATCGCGTCTCATCATGCGACACGACGGTGACATCTCCGCCCGTACCTCCCTACGATCGGACCCATGAAGCGACAGGCGGATCTCACGAAGCGGCGGGCAGTAGACCTGTGCCGCGTCGCCGCCATGCTCTGTCGCACCTCCTGAGCGGGGCCGTTCGTTCCGTCCCGTCTCGCCCCGGCCCTTCGACCACCGTCAGGGCCGGCCCCCCGTGCCCCGTACGCGCCGCGCTCCGTCCGGCCGCGTGTACACCCGCACCCCCGCACGATCACTCCGCATCTCGCACCACCCGCCGCAGACTGCCCCGGAGGAGAACAACATGAGCCGCAGCGACGTCCTGGTAGACGCCGACTGGGTCGAGGCCCACATCGATGACCCGCAGGTCGCCATCGTCGAGGTCGACGAGGACACCTCGGCGTACGAGAAGAACCACATCAAGAACGCGATCCGGATCGACTGGACGAAGGACCTCCAGGACCCGGTCCGCCGCGACTTCGTGGACCAGGCCGGCTTCGAGAAGCTGCTCAGCGAGAAGGGCATCGGCAACGACACGCTGGTCGTCCTCTACGGCGGCAACAACAACTGGTTCGCCTCCTACGCCTACTGGTACTTCAAGCTGTACGGCCACGAGAACGTCAAGCTCCTCGACGGTGGCCGCAAGAAGTGGGAGCTGGACTCCCGCGACCTGACCGACGCCGTACCCACGCGCCCGGCCACCGAGTACAAGGCCAAGCCGCAGGACGAGTCGATCCGCGCCTACCGCGACGACGTCGTGAAGGCCATCGGCAGCCAGAACCTGGTCGACGTGCGCTCGCCCGACGAGTTCAGCGGCAAGCTGCTCGCCCCGGCCCACCTCCCGCAGGAGCAGTCGCAGCGCCCCGGCCACGTGCCGAGCGCCCGCAACATCCCGTGGTCGAAGAACGCCAACGACGACGGCACCTTCAAGTCGGACGACGAGCTCAAGGCTCTCTACGAGGACGAGCAGGTCGACCTGGCGAAGGACACCATCGCCTACTGCCGCATCGGCGAGCGCTCCGCGCTCACCTGGTTCGTCCTGCACGAGCTGCTCGGCCAGGAGAACGTCAAGAACTACGACGGCTCGTGGACCGAGTACGGCTCCCTCGTCGGCGTGCCGATCGAGCTCGGCCCCGCCAAGTAACCCCGACCGACCCGCACGACCCGACCAGAAGGACAGAACCATGTGTGGAGCACAGGCCGGCGGCCCCGACGCTTCGACGATCAAGCCCGGTGAGACCACCATCCAGGGCAGCGTGACCCGCGACGGCCAGCCCGTCACCGGGTACGTGCGTCTGCTGGACTCGACCGGCGAGTTCACCGCCGAGGTCCCGACCTCGGCGACCGGACAGTTCCGCTTCTACGCGGCCGAGGGCACCTGGACGCTCCGCGCCCTGGTCCCGGGCGGCAGCGCCGACCGCACGGTCGTCGCCCAGACCGGTGGACTCTCCGAGGTCGCGATCGCCGTCTGAGTCCACGGCATGGCCGCTTGACCGGCGGCACAGAACGGCCGGAGGGCCGCACCCCAGGGGGTTGGACGCCACCTGACGCGGGGGGCGGCCCTTCGCGCCGTCCTGTGCCGCGCTGTCACGGAGGGCCGGAAACGGTCCCGCGGTCCTACGCTGGAGGCATGTACGCCCGACGCCGACGCGGCTACTTCTGGATGATGGGCGGATGCGTCGCCCTCTTCGTCTCCGCCTGGGCCGTCGTGCGCCTGTGGTCGATGCCGGCCGCCGTCGCGATGTGCCTGGTCGCCATGGTGATCCCGCCCGTCGCCGCGGTGCTCGCCAACCGGCGCGGGCCGGAGGACCGGTGGTGGGACGACCCCTCCGGCGACCCGAAGTCCGACGAGTGGTGGGACGAGCTGGACGGCCGGAAGCGGTACTGAGGTACTGAGGTGAGGCGGTACCGGGGTACTGAGGCGTCTGAAGAAGAGGTCAGTAGACGAGCGCCTGCGCGCCGTCCGCCATGGCCTCCTGCACGAAGACCTGCGCCCCCGCGATCCGTACGCCCTCCAGCACGTCCTTCTCCGTGATCTCGCGACGGGCCGCGCACTGCGTGCAGAGGGTGACCCGCCCGCCCGCCAGGATCGAGTCGAGCAGATCGGGCAGCGGGGCGGCGTGCGGCAGCTCGAACTCGGCGGCCCGGCCCGGCAGCGCGAACCACGAGGACTCCCCGGTCAGCCAGAGCGAGACCTCCACGCCGCTGGCCACGGCCACCGCCGCCACGGTGAAGGCCTGCGAGCAGCGCTCGGCGGATTCGGGCCCGGCGGTCACCTTGATCACAAGCTTCTTCGGCATAGGCCGAACTGTAATCGTCCGGCAGGCAACCTCCCCCCTGACCTGCGAGTCACTTGTGCGCGCACGTATGCGAACTGCGCCTCGAACTCTTTGTGGGGGACCCCTTTTGGAACCGAACGACACCGTTTCGCCTGCCGGCGGACCCAGACCCCGGCCCCGTGGCCGTACGGCGCTGATCATCGCCGCCGCGGCCCTGCTCGGGATCTCCGGCGGCGCCGCCGTCGGCTACGGCATCCAGGCGCAGCGGCCACCGACACCCCTGCCCGTCCTCGCCCAGTCCGGCCTCGGCTACCCGGCGAAGCAGCTCCCCGCAGGCAAGGCCGCGGCCCCGCTGCCGGTCTCCGAGGACCGCCAGGTGAGGACGGACGGCGATCTGCGCAAGCTGCTCGTGGAGCGGCCCAAGGGGGCGAGTGCCTCTCCGTCGCATCCCGGGAAGGGCGGTGAGTGGCTGCCGTTCCCGGACTACGTCCGGCAGTTCAAGGACGAGCGGGACATGTTCCTGTACCTCGCGGAGAACGACCTGCGTCGGATCGCGGTGGCCGAATGGATGCAGGGGGAGTACCGGCAGTCCACCGTCACTCTGGTCCAGTTCCGGTCGAACGCGGTCATGGGCGCCGCCGATCACTTGGGAGGACAGCTCTCGTACATGCCGGAAGCGGCGGAAGGGGCCGGGAACACCGGCGACCCGCTCGAAGGCACCGGCTCCGGCCGCTACTTCCTGTACGCCGTCGAGCGGGAGGCCGGCTACCTGCCCTTCTACCGCGCCAGGGCACTGGCCGTGCGCGGCGACATCATGATCGACATCAACATCGCCGACATGAAGCCCATCAGCAAGAAGGACATCCGCGTCCTCGCCGAACGACAGCTGGAGCGCCTGTGAGCGACGACGTCGGGACGACGACCCCCGCAGCCCCCGAGGTGCCCGGAGCCGCGGAGGTGCCCGGAGCCGCGGAGGTGCCCGGAGCCGCGGAGGTGCCCGGAGCCGCGGAGGCGCCCGTAGTGCCCGTGGGGCCCGCCGCTCCGGGGGCTCCCGTCCGGAAGCGGCGCCGGGTGGTGCTCACCGTGCTGCCCTTCGTGCTGGTGTTCGCCGCGGTGGGCGGTGCCGCCGCCTACACCGTGCAGGCCGTGAACGGCGCCGACCGGACCGTCACCACGGTCGTCTGGGACGGCAGCGCCCCCAGGCCGGGCCTCGATCCCGCCGCGAACGCGGGCCGCGGCCGGACGGACACCGAGCTGAGCAGGCTTCTGATGCCCGTGCCCGAGGGCTACCGGCTCGGCCCGGACATCGGTGATCTCGGCAACGACGGCGAGACGAGCGGCGCGGAGGCCACCGCCGCCCTGAAGGAGACCGGGCGCGGCCTGGCGGGCAAGCAGCGCCGTCAGCTCGACACGTTCTTCGACAAGCTCCGGGTCCGCGGCGTCGCCCACCGCTCGTACACCGGTGGCTCCGACGATCTGGTGCTCACCGTCCAGGTGGCCAAGATGGAGGACGAGCGGGCGGTCCGCACCATCCACGAGCGGCGGACCGCCCTGCTGGACTCGTTCGGCGTGCTGCGCAAGGGGCCGAAGATCGAAGGCCACAAGAACGTCATCTGCTACCGGGTGCCCAAGGACGACGAGGACCCGCTCGACAGCATCGCCTGCTACGCGTACGAGGGCGGGATGTCGGTGACCGTCGGGGCGGAAGGGCCGAAGCCGTTCAGCGCGTCCACGGTCGCCGGCCTGGTCAAGGAGCAGCTCGACCACATCACGTCCCCCGGGGAGTCCATATGACCGAGCAGCAGACCACGGCACCCGCCCTCGCCGAGCCGGCCGGGGACCCGGCACCCACCGTGTGCCCCGTCGATCCGGCGGTCCCCGCCGCGCCCACCGCCTCCCGGCCGTGCCGGAGGCCCCCCGCCCGCCCCGCCGTGCCCTGCGGGCCGCGGCGCGGTGGACGGCGGCCCTGCTGGTCCTCGGCGGGCTCGGTACGGGTACGGCGCTGGCGATCACCTCGGCCGAGCGGACCGACGTCCCCGGGCTCGCCACCGAGAGCGACGGGCGCTGGGACTACCCGAAGCTCTCCCTGCCCGCGCTGCCGGCCGGTGCGCCCCGCCCGTTCAGCGACGCCAACACCGCCGAGATCCACCACGCGGACCTGCGGAAGCTGCTGCTGCCCGCTCCCGCCGGGGCCGCCCCGGACAAGGCGCTCGACGGCGGCTGGGTGAAGCAGGAACGGTTCCTCGCCGAGTACCGGCCCGAGGACCGGGACGAGCTGGCCCAGCTCCTCGTCGACACACCGCCCCGGCACATCGCGGCCCGGGGCTGGACCATGCCGGACGGCACGCGGGCCCGGATCTACCTGCTCCGGTTCAACTCGACCGCCTTCGCCACCCACGTACGGGACGAGCTGCGCATCGGCCTTTCGGTGCACCGGCCGCTGGCCGGGGCGGAGGAGACGGAGTTCGACACGACCTGGACGTTCTCGCGTGCGGTCAAGGGGGTCGCGTCTTACGTCCTCACCGAGAAGGCCCCGCACGGCGCCGCGCACACCCGGCAGGCGTACAGCGGTGCCGGTGACACCCTCGCCCTGATCGTGCACGAGCGGCCGGGCAGGAAGGAAGCGGCACGGATCCCGTTCCAGCAGACCGTGATCCTGCAGAACCAGCTGCTCGGCTGAGACCGGGTCCCGGAGGTGCCGGCCGGGCGGTGGTGACGCCGTTCGGCCGGTACCTGGACGAGAAGACCGGGGCCCCACCCATTAGGCTGGGGCCCGGCCCTGTACTGCCGCCATACCGCTCATTCCGAGGAGCCCCCGTGCTTGAGGCATTCTTCTCCGCCCTGCTCATCCTGGTCTGCGTCGGCGTACTCGCCTTCACGGTCGTCGCCGTGAAGAAGCTGTACCAGGGCCAGCGCTGAACCTCGCCGTCACCGGCCCGCCCACCCCTCGCACCCTCACAGATCGTCTGAGCCGCTCATGATCGAGATTCCGTCCGACCTCCACCCGGACCTCGTCCCGCTGGCCTTCCTCATCGGCAAGTGGGCGGGCGCGGGCGTTTCCGACTTCCCCGGCGCCGAGAAGTGCAACTTCGGCCAGGAGGTCACGTTCAGCCACGACGGCCGTGACTTCCTCGAGTACGTCTCCCGCACCTGGGTCCTGGACGCCGACGGCAACCAGGTCCGCCCGCTGGAGTCGGAGTCCGGTTACTGGCGCATCGACAAGGACCGCAAGGTCGAGGTCGTCATGGTCCGCGACCAGGGCGTCGTCGAGATCTGGTACGGCGAGCTGGCGAACCAGAAGCCGCAGATCGACCTGGTCACCGACGCCGTGGCCCGCACCGCGGCCTCCGGCCCGTACACCGGCGGAAAGCGCCTCTACGGGTACGTGAAGAGCGACCTCATGTGGGTCGGCGAGAAGGCGACCCCCGAGGTCGAGCTGCGCCCGTACATGTCGGCGCACCTGAAAAAGGTCGTCACCCCGGAAGAGGTGGCCGAGATGGCGCGGAACCTCGAGGACATGCCCGACGACGGCATCGCGTTCTTCAAGTAGGAGCGCCTGCACGGAACGAGCCCTCCGGACCGGTGCTCACCCCGCCTACACTGGCCCTGTGGTGAGCACCGACTGGAAGACCGATCTTCGGCAGCGCGGCTACCGGCTGACGCCCCAGCGCCAGCTCGTGCTGGAGGCCGTGGACGCCCTGGAGCACGCGACTCCGGACGACATCCTGTGCGAGGTCCGCAGAACCGCGTCCGGGGTGAACATCTCTACGGTGTACCGGACCCTGGAGCTCCTGGAGGAGCTCGGGCTGGTCAGCCACGCCCACCTGGGTCATGGCGCCCCGACATACCACCTGGCCGACCGGCACCATCACATCCACCTGGTCTGCCGGGACTGCAAGAGCGTCATCGAGGCGGACCTCTCCGTCGTCGCCGAGTTCACCGACAAGCTGCGCGCCGGCTTCGGCTTCGAGACCGATATGAAGCACTTCGCGATCTTCGGCCGCTGCCAGGCCTGTGCGGCCGCGAGGGACGCGGAGCCCAAGTCGTAGGCTGGGCGGCATGAAGAGCCCCCTGCTGTCCCTGCCCGGCGCCGTCGCCGCCGAGGGCCGCGACGAAGGAGTCGCCGGACATTACGGCGACCTGTTCCGCGAGCAACGCGCCCTCGCCGACGGCAACGGCCTCGTCGACCTCTCCCACCGCGGTGTCGTCGCCGTCACCGGTGACGACCGGCTGAGCTGGCTGCACCTGCTGCTCACCCAGCACGTCAGCGATCTCGCCCCCGGCCAGGCCACCGAGGCCCTGGTCCTCTCCGCCAACGGCCACATCGAGCACGCCATGTATCTCGTCGACGACGGGACGACGGTGTGGATGCACGTCGAACCCGACACCCAGGGCGATCTCATCGCCTACCTGGAGTCGATGAAGTTCTTCTACCGGGTCGAGGTCGCCGACCGTACCGAGGACACCGCCGTCGTCCACCTCCCGGCCGGTTCCATCGCGGAGGTCCCGGAGGGGGTCGCCGTGCGGGAGACCGCGCAGGGCCGGGACCTGTTCCTGCCCCGTGCCGACCTGGAGACGTACGCGGCCGCCAACGGCCCGGCCGTCGGGATCCTGGCGTACGAGGCGCTGCGCATCGAGGCGCACCGGCCGCGCGTCGGCTTCGAGACCGACCACCGCACCATCCCGCACGAGCTGGGCTGGATCGGCACCGCCGTCCACCTCCAGAAGGGGTGCTACCGGGGCCAGGAGACCGTCGCCCGCGTCCACAACCTGGGGAAGCCGCCGCGCCGGCTCGTCTTCCTGCACCTGGACGGCAGCGAGGTGCACCTGCCCGGCCACGGGACGCCCGTACGGCTGGCCGCCGACGGCGAGGAAGGCCGTCAGCTCGGCTTCATCACCACCTCGGCCCGCCACCACGAGCTGGGCCCGATCGCCCTGGCGCTGGTCAAGCGGAACGTGGCGGTGGACGCGGAGCTGATCGCCGGGGACACGGCGGCGGCCCAGGAGACGGTCGTCGAGCCCTGAGTGACCGGCGCCGGACCTCGGGAGACGGGCGTCGAGCCGTAGCGGCGGTCGCCGCGGCTACACCTCGATGATCACGGTGAACGGGCCGTGGTTCGTGAGCGAGACCCGCATGTCCGCTCCGAACCGGCCCGTCGCCACCTCCGCGCCCAGCGCCCGCAACTGGGCCACCACCTCGTCCACCAGCGGTTCGGCGACCTCGCCCGGCGCCGCGGCGTTCCAGGTGGGGCGGCGGCCCTTGCGGGCGTCCCCGTAGAGAGTGAACTGCGAAATCACCAGGAGGGGGGCATTCACATCCGAACAGGACTTCTCGCCCTCCAGGATGCGGACGGACCAGAGCTTGCGGGCCAGCTGCGCCGCCTTCTCCGGCGTGTCCCCATGGGTGACTCCGACCAGCACACACAGGCCTTCGCCGATGATCTCCCCGACCACGCCGGCCGCCGACGGGCCCTCGCCCGTTCCGGCCACCGAGACGCTCGCGCCGTCCACTCTCTGTACCACTGCACGCATACAGACCAACCTATCTTGGGCTGAACGGGTACAGAGTGTGGGCGGGGGCACCTCGCAGGGTGGCACGATGCACGATGTCGGTGTGCCGACGCACCGGTCGAGGGGACGGAACAGCATGAGTACCTATGGAGCCGGACAATCTCCCGGGCCCGCACCGGGCGCACCCACCGGCAGCAGCGCCCGTACCAGCACCCTGCACTCGCCCGTGCGGTCCCTGCTGCCCGGGCTCGCGTCCGTGCCGGAGCAGGGCGGCGGCGAGGCCGGGTTCGGCGGGCTGCGGCTGCCGGAGCTGCGGACATTGCGCCGGGACGCGCAGCGGGACGAGGCCGATCTCAGTTACGTACGCCGACTGGTCCAGGGCCGGATCGACATCCTCCGCGCCGAACTGTCCCGCAGGCGGGACCCGCAGGCGCCCGTGCCGGAGACGCCGGTGGTGGACCGGCTCTCGGAGATCCTGGCCGACGCCCCGTCCCGGCACCGCACCTCCGCCCGGCACGTCACGCTGACGACGCCGCGCGGGGACGAGTTCCGGCAGCTGGCCGCCGAGAACCTGGCGGAGGTCGAGCTCTCGGACCTGGCCGCCCGGACGGACGAGGAGCTGCACGACGCGATGGGCCGCCTGGTCCGCTACGAGCAGCAGGTCTCCCGGCGCCGTCACGAGCTCCAGCGCACGACCGACGATTGCAGCGCGGAGATCGCCCGCAGGTACCGTGACGGGGAAGCCCGAGTGGACGACCTGCTCGCCTGAAGCGACCCTTCCGGACGGCGGGTCCCGCACCCCGCCCGTCCGGCCGATCCCTCCGGGCGGCGGGTCCCCGCACACCCGACCGTTCCGGCCCTTCCTTCCGGGCGGCGGGTCCCGTACCGACCGTCTCCGGAAGGCCACCATGACGTCCACCGACGCCCCTGCCGCGATAGCTCCCGCCCCGCCCGTGCTGGCCGAGGTCGTGCGGTCCGGGTTCACCGAGGGCCGCCACCGCGGTTCGCTGGTCCTGCTCGCCGCCGACGGAAGCGTGGAGTACACGCTCGGCGACCCCGCCGCCCCGGTCTTCCCCAGGTCCTCCAACAAGCCGATGCAGGCCGCCGCGATCCTCCGGGCCGGCCTGGAGCTGTCCGGGGAGCGGCTGGCACTGGCCGCGGCCAGCCACTCGGGGGAGCCCTTCCACCTCGAACTCGTGGCGAAGATGCTCGCCGAGCACGGGCTGAGCGCCGACGACCTCCAGACCCCGCCCGACCTGCCGCTGGACCCGGTCGCCGCCGAGGCCTACCTCGCCGCCGGGAACGTACGCGAGCGGATCACCATGAACTGCTCCGGCAAGCACGCCGCCATGCTCGCCGTCTGCGTCCGCAACGGCTGGGACACCGCGAGCTACCTCGATCCCGCCCACCCCCTCCAGCTCCTCGTCGGCCAGGTCGTCGCCGAGGCGGCGGGCGAGCCGGTCGCCTCGCTCGGCACCGACGGCTGCGGGGCCCCGCTGATGGCGATCGGGCTGACCGGTCTGGCCCGCGCGTTCCGGTCCTTCGTGCTGGCGGAGCCGGGGAGCGCCGAGCGCCGGGTCGCGGACGCCATGCGCGCCCACCCCCAGTACGTGGCGGGCACCCGGCGTCCCGACACCTGGCTGATGAGCGAGGTCCCCGGGACGCTCTCCAAGATGGGCGCCGAGGCCGTGCAGGCGGTCGCGCTGGCCGACGGGCGGGCCCTCGCCTTCAAGATCGACGACGGTGCGGTCCGGGCGCTGGGCCCGGTCCTGGCCCGCGCTCTGGCGCTGCTCGGAGTGAACGCCCCGGTGGTCGCCCGGATCGGGCGCGCGCCGCTGCTCGGCGGGGCGGCGGAGGTCGGGGAAATTCGCGCGACATTCTGAGGCGCGCCTGCTTAGCGTGGAGGGATGAGCCTCGATGTCCGCACCGTCACCGCGTCCGACTACCCCGACTGGCTGCGGGCGGTGCAGAACGGCTTCCTGACGGCCGGTTCACCGGCCGAGGACGATGTCGCCGAGCGGTTGGCCGACACCGATCTGTCGCGTCTCCAGGGCGCGTTCGACGCGGGGCGGTGCGTGGCGACGTTCCGCTCGTTCGCCCAGCGGCTGACCGTGGTGGGTGGCGCCACCGTCCCGGCCGACGCGATCAGCGGGGTGACGGTGGCGCCGACGCACCGCCGTCGCGGACTGCTGAGCCGGATGATGGCGAGCGACCTCGCGGCGGCCAGGGAGCGCGGCGAGGTGGTCGCCACGCTGATCGCCGCCGAGTACCCGATCTACGGGCGGTTCGGCTTCGGCCCCGCCACCTGGACCACCGAGTGGGAGGTCTCCGTCCACCGGGCCGGCCTCGACCCCCGCCGGTCGGGGCAGCCGGAGGGCGGCGGCCGGATCGAGATGGTGGACGGCGCCGACGTCCGTAAGTACGGCTCCGAGCTGCACGCCCGGCTGGCGGCGCTCCGGCCCGGTGTCGTCAGCCGCAGCGAGCGCTGGTGGAAGCGGCACACGGGCACGACCGTCATCCCGGCCCACGAGAAGTGGGTCGAACCGTTCTACGTCATCCACCGCGACGCGGACGGTGAGGTCGACGGCCTGATGGTCTACGGCACCGACGACACATGGGGCGACGCCAAGCAGCCCCTGAACACCGCGACCGTACGGGACCTGATCGCCCTCACCCCGGCGGCCGAGCGGGCGCTCTGGCACTTCCTCTGCTCGGTCGACTGGATCACCACCGTCCGCTCCGGCTACCGCGCCCCCGACGACCTCCTCCCCCAGCTGCTCCCGGACCCCCGGGCCGCGAGGACGGTCACGTACGCGGACTGGCTCTGGCTGCGGCTGCTGGACGTGGAGCGCGCGCTGGAGGCCCGTGGTTACGAGCGCGAGGCGTCGCTCGTGCTGGACGTCCGGGACGGCGGGGGAGTGGCCGAAGGGCGCTTCCTGCTGGATGTCTCGCCCGACGGGGCGCGCTGCACCCCGACCACCCGGAGCGCCGACCTGGCCCTGGGGGCCGGGGAGTTGGCGGCCCTGTATCTGGGCGACGAGTCGGCGCGGCGGCTGGTGGACCTGGGGCGGGCCGAGGAGCTGCGGGCCGGGGCGGCGGGCACCGCGGACACCGTCTTCCGTACGGGGCGGCGCCCTTGGTGCCCGGACATCTTCTGAGTCCGGGCCCGCTGTGGCGGTGGTCAGCGCGTCCTGATCCGGAACAGCATCCCCGAGGCGCCGATCGCCACCGCCAGCATCCCCCCGGCCCAGGCGAGCGCGACCCAGGGCGCGCTGCCCACCGGCTGGCCCAGCAGGAGCCCGCGCAGGGACTCGATGGCCGGGGTGATCGGCTGGTTCTGGGCGAAGCCGTGCAGCCAGTCCGGCATCTTCTCGATCGGGGCGAACGCGCTGCTCGGGTAGGGCAGGAACGACATGAAGAACGTGAACCCGCTCGCCGCCTCCGGGGAGCGGGCCAGCAGACCGATCGCCGCCGAGATCCAGGACAGCGCCACGATGTAGGCCACCAGCACGGTGGCGACCAGGAGCCAGCCGCTCCAGGAGGCCGCGGGGCGGAAGCCGATCAGCAGGGCGACGCCGAAGACCGGAACGGTGGCGCAGAGGTTGCGGACGGTGCTCGCCGCCACATGGCCGGCGAGGACCGGCGTACCGCCCACGTCCAGCGAGCGGAACCGGTCGATGATGCCGCCCTTCATGTCCTCGCTGACGGCGGTGGCGGTGGTCGTGGCGCCGAACCCGGCGCACAGGAGCAGGACGCCCGGGACGACGTACATGACGTACGAGTCGTAGGCCGCCCCCGTTTCGATCGCGCCGCCGAAGAAGTAGACGAAGATCATCATCAGCATGATCGGCAGGGCCAGCGACATGATCAGGGCGTCGGAGTTGCGGAGGCTGATGCGCAGGCTGCGGCCGGCCATGACGGTCGCGTGGGTGAGAGGGCCCGGTGCCCTCCCCAGGGGGACGGCGGTCTCAGGCATGGGCGGGTACCTCCGAGGTGAGGGCCAGGAAGACGTCGTCGAGCGTCGCGCTGTGCAGGGTGAAGCGGTCGATCTCGGTGCCCGCCGGGTCGATCTCGTCGAGCAGGGCGCGTACGTGGGCGGCGCTGCCGTCCGTGGGGAGCCCGAGGGTCAGCGTCTCGGGGGAGTGGTGGACCGCGCGCCCGGCCAGCCGGAGGTAGGCCTCGCGGCTGGTGACGACCAGGTCGAGGCGGTGCCCGGCGACCCGGCCCTTGAGGTCGGCGGCACTGCCCTCGGCGGCGACCCGGCCCTTGTCCAGCAGGGCGATCCGGTCGGCGAGGCGGTCGGCCTCCTCCAGGTACTGCGTGGTCAGCAGGACGCTCGCCCCGCGCTCGGCCAGCCCTCGGACCACCTGCCACAGTTCCTGGCGGCTGCGCGGGTCGAGGCCGGTCGTCGGCTCGTCCAGGAAGAAGACGCCGGGCTCTGGTGAACCGACCAGCCCGGCGGCCAGGTCCAGGCGTCGGCGCATGCCCCCGGAGTACGTACGGGCGGGCCGCCGGGCCGCGCCGGTGAGCCCGAAGCGCTCCAGCAGCTCCTCGGCCCGGCGGCGGGCGGCGGGGCGGGGGAGCCCGGTGAGCCGGGCCATCATCCGCAGGTTCTCCTCGCCGGTCTGGGTCTCGTCGACGGCGGCGAACTGGCCGGTGAGGCTGATCGCCCGGCGTACCGCGCTCCGGTCGGCGACGACGTCGTACCCCGCGACGCGGGCGGTGCCGGAGTCGGCGGTGGTGAGCGTGGCGAGGATCCGTACGGCGGTGGTCTTGCCCGCCCCGTTCGGGCCGAGCAGGGCGAAGACGCTGCCGTGCCCGACGCGGAGGTCGAGGTTGTCCAGGACCCGTACGGCGGGTTTTCCGCGTTCTCCGTAGGACTTGGTGAGGCCGTACGCCTCGATGGCGTACCCGTGCTCCGTGGTGGGGTTCGCTGCGCTCGGGTTCTCTGTGGTCGGGCTGGTCATGGTGGCCTGGCCCCCTTCTGCGTATGACATACGCGTTACTGCGTAAGCATTACGCATCCCTAGGATGGGGTCAAGGCGCGCGGGGGTGCACGGAAGGCGGCGGACGTGGGCAAGGGGATGCGGTGACGGCGAGGAACAGCTCCGGCGGTGGTGACCTCCCGCCTTCCATCGAGGCCGCCTGGGGGCTGCGGGAGCGCCCGGCCAAAGGCCCGAAGCCCGGCCTGAGCCTGGAGCGGATCGTGGCGGCGGCGGTGGCCGTGGCGGCGTCCGAGGGGCTGGCCGCCGTGTCCATGGGCCGGGTCGCGCAGGAGGTCGGCGCCTCCACGATGTCGCTCTACCGGTACGTCTCCGCCAAGGACGAGCTGTACGTCCTGATGCAGGAGGCGGCCTTCGGCCCGCCGGCCCCGCTGGCCGCCCTGGAGGCCGGGGCGGGCTGGCGGGAAGCGCTCACCGAGTGGGCGACCGGGCAGCGCGAGCAGTTCCTCGCCAACCTCTGGGTGCTCCGCATCCCGATCGGCGGCCCGCCCGCCACCCCGAACTCGCTCGCCTGGTGGGAGCAGGGGCTCCAGGCACTGGAGGGCAGCGGGCTCGGCGAGGGCGACAAGATCTCGGTGATCCTGCTGGTCTCCAGCTTCGTGCGCAGCGAGGCCATGCTGATGAGCGACCTCGCCGCCGCCGTCGCCGCGCGCGGCATCTCCCCCGAGGAGGTGGTCGCGGGCCACGAGCGCACCCTGCGGCGGCTGGTCGACCCGGCGCGCCACCCGGCGATCCACCGGCTGCTGAACTCCGGCGTGATGAGCGAACCGGACGACCCCGACTACGAGTTCACCTTCGGTCTGGCGACCCTGCTGGACGGGGTCGAGGCCCTGATCCGGAGCACCGCCGGAGAGGGCTGACGGGCCGTGCTGTCGTGCTCGCGACATCAAGTCCGGCCGAGGTCAAGGGCGTACGCTTCATGGTCATGAGCGGAGAGAAGGCCGGCGGCGGGAACGGAAGCGGAAGCGGCGCCGGGGCGGTGGGGCAGGGGCGGGAGCACGGCCAGGGGCGGGAGCGGGCGGGGGCGCCTACCGCGGAACCGGCCCGAGTCGGCCTGCGGGAGAGGGCGGGGGCGCCGGCCGCGGAACCGGCCCGAGTCAGCCTGCGGGAGCGGAAGAAGCAGCTGACGTACCGGGCGATCTCCGATGCCGCGATCGCGATGTTCCTGGAGCGCGGCTTCGACAAGGTCTCCGTGGCGGAGGTGGCGGCCGCGGCGGACATCTCCAAGCCGACGCTGTTCCGGTACTTCCCCGCCAAGGAGGACCTGGCGCTGCACCGGTTCGCCGACCACGAGGACGAGGCGGCCCGGGTGGTCGGCGGCCGGGGGCCCGGCGAGAGCCCGCTGGACGCGCTGCGCCGCCACTTCCTGGCCGGCCTGGACCGCCGCGACCCGGTGACCGGGCTCTGCGACGTGCCCCAGGTTCTGGCGTTCCACCGCCTGTTGTACGGGACCCCGTCGCTGGTGGCCCGCCTCTACGCGTACCAGGGCCGCTCCGAGGCCGCCCTCGCCCGCGCCCTCGGTGGCGGGGTGACCGCGCGGCTCGCGGCCGGGCAGGTCATCGCCGTCCTGCGCATCCTGGCCGAGGAGAACTGGCGCCGGATCGACACGGGGGAGGGCGCGGACGCGGTGTACGCGGGCGCGGTGCAGGCGGCCGAGGAGGCGTTCGTCCAGCTGCGGAGGGGGCTGGAGCCGGAGGGGCGGGCCACCCTGTAGTCGCGTCGCGGGGCGGCCGGGGTCACGCGGCTGGACGGCTACTGTCGCCCGGACGGCTGCTGTTGCTCAAGAGCCTCGTACGCGTACGGCCCCAGCGCCCGCCGCAGGTCGGCCGGTTCCCGGTACGGCACGCCCGTCATGCCGAGGGCGGTGGCCGCGTCGACGTTCTCCTGCCGGTCGTCCACGAACAGGCACCGCTCCATCGGTACGCCCGCCCGCTCGGCGGCGATCCGGTAGATGACCGGGTCCGGCTTGGCCACCTGCTCCACCGCGCTGCTCACCACGGCGTCGGCCAGGTCCGTCAGCCCCAACACGGCCAGGTCGTCATCCAGTTGGAGCGTCGCGTTGGTGACGAGCACCACCGGTACGTGGGTACGCGCCCGCCGCAGCAGGGCGACCACCTCCGCGTCGGCCCGAAACGGGGCCCCGGCAAGCGTGCGCCCGAGCGTGCGGGCCAGCTGCGTGTCCCCGCCCAGCCGCTCGGCGAGCCCGGCGGCGATGGCCTCCACCCAGGCGTCGGGGGTGATCCGGCCGAGGAGGAGCGGGAGGTCGATCTCGGGAGCGTAGGCGACCTCCATGGTCGTGCCCACCGGCAGTCCGGCCTCCCGCTCCCGTGCGGCGAGGGGTTCGGTGTCGTAGAAGCGGATCACGTTGTCGAGGTCGCAGAGTACGGCTCCTGGTGCCGGTGACTGCTTGGAATGCTGATAGTTAACTTCTTGATGGTTAAGCAAGTTGACGATAGCTTTCCCTTGAGCCGGTCGCGCGCCGACGGCCGGACGTGTGCTGGGAGAGGGAGACAACCATGTCCACCACCGCATCCACCACCACCGCATCCACCGCCGCGCCTGCCGCCAACGCCCGTGGCCTCGGCCTGGCCCACTACGCCGCCCGTGGCGTCCTGGAGAGCGTCCTGGCCCGGCACGGTGCCACGTTCCAGCAGCAGATCGCCCTGCGCGCCGCCATCACCTCCGACGTCCCGCGGACGCCGGACGGTCTCGTCATCCAGGTCCAGGAGTCCCTCAAGGCGGATCCGGCCGACATCCGCGACGCACTCGATGAGCTGCTGGCCAAGCAGCTGCTCGTCGCCGACGGTGCGCACCTCGGCCCCACGGACGCGGGGCGCGAGTTCCTCGCAGCCGTCGGCGCGGAGGTCGCCCCCATCTCCGCCCGCATCTGGGGTGGCATCCCCGCCGAGGACCTGGCCGCCGCCGGCCGCGTCCTCGCCCTGGTCACCGAGCGCGCCGACGCGGAGCTTGCGGCCCTCACCGCCTGACCCGGCTGCGGTCCGGCGTGCCCGGTGGATCCGGCGGGTCCGGTGCGTCCGATGCGCCCGGCATGGCCGGTGGATCCGGGCGCCGGCCGCCGGGGTCGCCCGCCGTACAATCGGCCTCCCGGTTCCGAAGGGGGAGATGACGATCGTGCGAGTCGAACCCGACGGCCGGACGCGGGGCCCCGCCGCGGAGACCGTGACCGCGGCCGAGGAGGGGGCCGAAATCCCCGGCGCTCTGCCGGAAGCGCTCACCGGTTTCACCGGCTACCTCCTGCGCCGGGTGTCCGCCCAGTTCGCGGCCTGCTCGGACGGACCGGAGGACGGCTCCCGGGACTTCCTCGTCCTCGACGCCCTCACGGGCGGCGACTGGGCCTCCCAGCTGGACCTGGCCGAACGCCTCGGCATCAACCGCACGCTCATGGTCGGCGTGGTCGACCGCATGGAGGGCCGCGGCCAGGTGCTCCGCACCCGCAACCCGGACAACCGCCGCCAGTACATCCTCTCCCTCACCGACGAGGGCCGCTCCGCCGTGGAGGCCGGCCGTCGAGCGGTCGCCGAGCGGGACGCGCGGCTCACCGCCGCCCTCGCCCCTGAGCAGGTCTCCCGCCTCAACACGCTGCTCGCGCGGCTGCTCCCCGGGGGCGCCCAGGACCTCGTGCGGGGCACCGGACACCTGGTGGCGCAGGCCCACCACCGGCTGCGCAGGCTGGGCGACGCGAAGCTGGCGGGGACCGGCCTGCGGGTCCGCCACTACGGCCCGCTCTCCCTCCTCGCCACCTCCGGCCCCTGCCCGCAGCAGCGCCTCGCCCAGGAGCTGGCCATCTCCGGCCCCGCGACCTCCCAGCTGGTGGACGAGCTCGTCGCAGGCGGGATGGTCCACCGGGGGCGCGACCCGCAGGACCGGCGCCGGCACGCCCTGGAGCTCACCGAGCTCGGGCACGCCCAGCTGAAGAGGGTCGCGGAGGCCGTCGGCCTGCTGGCCGCGGAGACCGCGGAGCTGCTCGGCCCCGGCGGCGAGGGAGAACTGCGCGCCCTGCTCGGCCGGCTCCTCGAACCGGCCCACCCGGGTGCCGCCGAGGCGACCGCACGGCGCGCCTGAGTACCGGGCCGCTTCACCCACGTCCGGCCACGCCTGGCCACGTCCGGCCACGTCCGGTCGCACCACTCGCGCCCCGCCGCACCGGGGCGCGTCCGGCCGCATCACTCACGCCGACGAGGCGACCCGCACCCGGCGGCTCTCGCCGTCGGAGAGGAAGCCCGCCAACTCCCGCCCCTCCTCGCCGACGTCGTTGCGCTCGGTCCGGGAGAACGGCCGCAGCGGCGTGACGACCACCGTGTCCTTGCCCGTTCCGGTCCCCGCCTCCACGTCCCAGGTCGCGGAGACCCGGCCGTCGACCAGGACGACCCGGGCGCCGGCGACCGACAGGCCCCGGTCGAAACGTCGTCGATGATCCGGGTGCGGTCGTCGTAGCCGAGGATCGCGTTGGGGAACATCGCTTAAACACAGTCCGTGCGGTGAGAGTGTGTGAGCTGGGCAACAGTGGCCCCCCACCAGCTGTTTTGTGCCTCGAGAGCTTTCCTCAGGTGTCGGGGCAGTGAAAGGCCCCGCCCATGTGCCACGGGGGCAGCACACGGACGGGGCCGGTCCAGGGAGAGTGAGGGTGGCTAGTCGTCGCCCTCCTTCGGGGGGTAAACGAATCCCCGGGTGGGCCCGCTCTGCCTCTTCGGAGCAGGGCCGGGGCTGGACGACGGGAACGTGGCTGCCAGGGCGGCCAACGCGTCCGCAGTGGCGTCCTTGCGGGTCTCCGGGTCGGCCTGGTCGAACACTCGCCAAGAGCCTGCCGGATTCTCCGGGTCGACCGGTGCGACTACGCCCGGGATACCGAACCGCCGCAACACGCTATCGACCTGGCGGGCCTGCTCCGCGTCCATCTGATCACCTTCCGTTGAGTGCGGGGAGCCTAGTCGTCCCCGCCGCTGGTGGCGCAGTTGCCCGGACGGACCGTGCCGCAGCCACTGCCGCTACTGCATCCTGAGTGCTGGCACTGGGCCGCTACTCCCACCAGGGTCTTGGTGGGGGCCGACCAGAGTTCCGTGTCGATGGCGTATCCGGCCTGTTCGATGGTTGCCATCGTGCGGGTGATGACGTGCTCGTCGTAGCGCTCGGGGTCGGGACGCTCGGGATAGTGGTGCACGAAGTAGCCGAGTCCTTCACACAGCATTGCGTACAGCTTGGTGTGCAGGATCAGGGCGTGCCAACCCTCGTCGACCACCTTGGACGGGGCGATGCGGACCGTGGGGAACTGCGCGGCGGCGTCCACGAACTTCAGCGCCTCCGCGACGATCCGACAGGCCGTACCCTCGTCCATGCCGGGGTTGTTGTCGGTGACCGTTGCGACAACACCCTCCAGCCCTTCGGGGGTGAGTAACGCGAGTTCGTCTCGCATGTTCTTGCCTTCCTGTTGGGGTTGACCCGCTCCGTCCGTGCGTCCTGTCCAGGGGTTAGAACGGTCGGAGCGGGGGCTTTGGCGGGCTGGCTTACACCCCGTCGCCCTCGTGGGTGGCGGGGCTTGTTGCTGCCCTGGTCTGTGTGGTCGTCGGTGCTGAGGGCGGCCTGCCTGCTTTTGGCCGGCTGCCCGCCCTCCTGACGATGATCTTGAAAGGGCTCCTGCTCGCTTTGTGCTGGCCGTGCGTGTCGGGGTTTGTTCCGGCTGCACCGACAGCAGTCGGAACAAACCCCTTCCTTCCGCTGCGGGACGCGTCTAGCTGCCCCGTAGCGGGTCCTGCAACCTGCAAGCGCGATGGTTCCGGTTACCGATGCTTGCAGGGGCTCAAGGGCGCGCGGCCCCTCTGAGTGGCCGGGCGTCGGCGTACGCCCCACTCGTCAGCGATCCGCGCGAGGGTGCGCCTATCGATGCCGTACTCCCCGGCGATCTTCCGAACGCTCTCGTTCGCTTCGAGGCGGGCGGTGATCGTGGCACGGCCGGTCAGAACGGCGCTCTCCAGCGCCGCGTAGTCGGCTCGCGTCATCCCCCTACGCATGACGGGTGGCCGATCGATGAAGCCGGGAAAAGGGGTCACCGGGATAGCTGTACGGGTAGTCGAACCCGGCGGCGGCGGCGCTGAGGGCCTGCTGACGTTCCTGGTGCAGATCGACCTCATCCGCGTACGCGGTCCGGTCGAACGCGCGACGGTATTCGGTACGGTGCCGACGGAGTTCCCTGACCTCGTGCGCGCGGCGTAGATCCCCTTCAACGATCCTCAGGGGAATGGTCATGTCGCGTTCGTCGTCTGCCCAAAGCTGGCGAACGGTGTCGCGGTCCGGTCCGGGCCAGGGCTGGAGCCACGGGCTACGTAGGGTCTGGTGGAGGTCCCGAAGGTGGCTCGGGCTCACGGTGTGGCGGTAGACGGCGTGGTGGCCGTTCCTCGGGGGTCGGATGAGAGCCCATAATGCGCTCAGCATCCTGACGATACGATCTTTCATAGGTCGTTCAGCTCCTCGTAGCTGTTCGGCTTAGCCCTGGCTCGACCGGTGAAGCGGCCGGGTCAGGGCGCTTTGCTGACCCTTCAGGTCAAGCGCCACTGCTGGCGGCATACGTTCTCTTGGTGAACGCGCTGGCGCAGCTCGGCATACACGTTTGTCTCTTGCGGCTGCTGCTCTGCCTTGGCCTGTCTGGCCCATGGGCAGATGGGGGCGCCGCAGCCGCACGGCGGGTACTTCAGCGGTGACTCATACGCCCTTGTGTCTGCGGTTTCCGCAAAGACCTGCGAGACGACTCGGTGTTCCGGGGTGTCCAGTTGGGTTGCGGCTTGCTCGTCTGTGCTCACGCCTTGGCCCTCCCTGTGTGCTCGTTCCTGGCTGGCGCGTGCTCGCACTAGGCAACCGCCCGACCACGCTCAGCGGTACCCTCGGGAAGGCGGCGAGAGTTAAGAGCGTTAAGCGGTCACAGCAGGGGAGTTGGGGACAGTGACGACACGTCATCCGAACGCCGGACTGGAGCGGCTGCACCGGGAGACCGGCTGGACCCTTCGTCAGCTTGCCCAGGAGATCAACCGGTTAGGCACGGAGCGGGGCACCCCGGTGGCCTACCAAAAGCCGTCCGTTCATCAATGGTTAAACGGTCAGCTCCCGAAAGAATCGGTCCGGCCGCTGATCATTGAGGCGTTCTCTCGAAAGCTGCTGCGGCCCGTGACATATGGGGAGGCGGGATTTCCCGAACCCGCAGAAGAGTCGAAAAACCCTCCGGCCACCGTTGAGGGTTTGATGGAACTCGGAAGGCAAGACATGGACCCGTCACGCCGCAGCGTTCTAGGTGCAGGGCTTTTCTCCGTCGCCCTTACTGTCCCTGGCTGGCAGGATGTGGTCGGCCGCATGGAAGCGATTAAGCAGAATCCGAAATTGCGTATCGGTCAGGCTGAGGTAAGGGCCGTTTTGGCAATGACTGAACGCCTTTCAGACCTTGACGATGATTTCGGCGGACGCTATGCCCGGCCCATGGCTGCCGCCTTCCTCGTGAATACGGTGAGCCCGTATCTCAAGGCTGAATCATCCAGCGAGACGCGCAATTCAATGCTTTCTGCAGCCGCATTTCTTTGCTACTTGACTGGATGGATGGCGGTGGACGAAGGGGCCCACGGGAGAGCACAGCAATATTATGTGCGGGCCTTGGAACTTGCGGGAGCGAGCGGCGATCACAACACGTACTGTCACGTCCTGCGCGGCATGTCGGTGCAGGCGGCGAACCTGGGACACGGGGCACCGGCCGTAAGGCTCGCAAATGCAGCGGCTGAGGCGGCCCCTGAGTCCACCCCTCGAATGCGAGCCTTTATGGCTGGGCAGCAAGCTCACGCTTACGCCCTAGCTGGTGAGAGGACAAATGCGCGTACCGCTCTACGCGAAGCGGAGCGGGCCGTTAATCAAGCAGAAAGCCAGCTCGGCACCTTTGGCGGTTTCAGCTCAGCGACCTTGGCTTATTCGACGGCCGAGGTTCGTTACGCCCTTGGTGACACGCTGGGCAGCATCCAATCCTTGCAGGATCATTTTCGCCTGCGAGATTCTACGGATATGCAGAGAAGCAAGCTGATCTTTAGCTCTCTGCTTGCTGAGAGGCAACTGCAAGTCGGACACCTGGAGGAGGCTTGCGCCACCTGGAACTCAGTTCTAGATGAGTATCCGGCAATTCACTCCGGGCGAATTGATGAGCAGATGGCAAAGATTGCTTCACTGCTTTCGAGTTACCAACGCAATCCCATTGCCCGACAAACCTCCGAGCGTTCCCGTGAACTCTGCCTGAAGTGAAAAACAGGGAAACCGGCGCGGGCGGCGGGCGGGTCTGGTGGACCTGGTACGGCTCGACCCGCTAGGCCCATAGAGTGCTCCCGTTCTGCCCCATCACCCCTGCGGGCGGTGGGGCTTCTTGCTGCCCTGGTCCGGTTGAGCATCGCGGCTGAGGGGCGGCCTGCCTGCCTTTGGCCGGCTGCCCCGACTGACGAAAACGATCTTGAAAGCCGCCGCGGCAACGTCATTGACATTTGCAAACGCTAAGGAGCAAACTCGGTCTCGTTCGGGGTTCACCAGCATGGTGACCCATGATGCATCGAGAGGGTTTGCACATGAAGTTCATCCGTTCGCGTTTCGGTGTCGGTGTGGCTGCGGTGCTGGCTGTTCTGACGGTGGCGCTGGGGGGCGTGGTGGTCTCGGGGTCGGCCTCGGCTGCTCCCTCCTCGTCCGAAGCTGAGTACAAGGTCCCGAAGGGGCTGAAGACGCACCGCGTCTCGGCTTCCGCCCTGCGTTTCCGTGCGGCCCCGGCGGGGTGGGTCAAGGGCCTGCTGTACCGGGGTGACCGTGTCTTCATCCGGGAGTCGTACGTCGGCTCTCCCTGGGTCAAGGTGGTCGTGGTCGGCCGGAGTCAGTCAGGCATCCCGCATGAGACGCGGGGGTGGGTGCACCGCTCCTACCTCCGGCGCTGAACCTGGCGTCATCGGGCGCGGTCTCCTCATCTGCGAGGGGGCCGCGCCTTCGTCTTGTCCGGGGGCGTAGGGGCGGCCTGCCTGCTCTTGGCCGGCTGGCCCGGCACGCCGCAGATGATCTTGTCTTGGTGGGGTGACGGGGGCTGTCGAGTGCCGGGCGTGGGCAAGTGGAGGGCGGCGGCAGGCTTTGGGCGGGAGCTGCGATGGGGCGAGAGATCGCGGGCCTTACGCTCGCCAGGCGAATCGGGCGGGTGGTGAACCTGCCCGTGTTTGCGTCCGATTGGCCCGCGATCTTAGAGGCTCGCCCCATCGTGGCTGCCTAAAGCCTGTCGCCGCCCTCCACCCCCGGCCATCCTGAATGGGCCTAGGTGAAGGGAAGGTCAACTGTGGTACGGCGTAGGAAGGTTGGGACAGGCATCCGCACGAAGGGGCGCGGCATGGTCTACGTCTTGGAGGACGCGGACAGGCATCAGTGGGTCCAGTGCACGGGGTGCCGACTGGACCGGTACGCCCCTGGCGTCGGCCCGGCAAGGGCGGCGGCGCGGAAGCACGCGCGAGACTGCGCCGCCTGACGGCTAGTCAGTAAACAACTTCAGGGATCATGGGCTCGGTTGCGTGCGGGCGGTGGGTCTCGGCCGGGACCGGCGTCAGCCGCAGCCCGGCCGTTGGGCCCACCGCCCGCACGCCGTGCGGGCCTTGACTGCGTGAGCTGGTCTTAGATTCATTAGACCGTCGCCGTGTCGCGCGGTGTTCGAGCTGGGCACCGAGAGCCTTTACCAGTAGGTCGGTCTCCTGGCTTTCATCGTCAAGGTCCCATATGCCGACGTGATCGGCAGTCAGAAGGATCTGACCGCGCTCGTGAATGGCGTACGCCGTGTTCAGCACGTCACGCACATTGCGGCCAATGCGGTCTACGGCTGCGCCCGCAATGCCGTCGTACGGCCCCATTCGATCGGTAAGCCACGGGCCCAGTTTCGGGCGCTTCAACGGGTCCATTGCGCCGGACACTTCCCAGTCATCGGCCCATGCGATGATGTGGGCGTCGTTAGCCTTGGCTACGGCAAGAACCTGATCTAGCTGCTTCTCTGGGCTCTGGCTTGCTTCATTCTTCCGGCTGAGTCGGCGGACCCCTACCAGGCAGCGGCCGCAGCCGTCATACGGTGTCGTTGCGGGAGTTTCCACGTTCTCCATGGTGCGCCTCCTAGAAACTGTGTTCTAGGGATTTTTGCCTTGTCGAACGCCGGCAGGAACCTTACGGGCGCAGGGGTTTCCGGGTCCGGGCGCGGCGCGTCGGGGAGGTCCAGCAGCTCCCGGCCGCGCTCGTCGCGGAAGGTGACCAGCTCCCCGCGGAGGGCGGCGACCGCGCCCGGCAGCCCGGCGAGGCCGGACCAGGCGCGTACGTCGGCGGTGGCGGCGGGCCCGTACGCGGCGAGATAGCGACGTACGAGCTCCTGCCCCACCGGGTCCGAGCCGTCGTCCGTGGGCAGCGGGTCGACCTCGCGCCCCAGCCAGGACGAGACCAGCGCGTTGCGCACCCCTGCCCTCGTCCGCCAGACCCCGCGCGGCGGCAGCTGCACCATCGGCAGGACGCCGGCGACGAGCATTTCGCCCAGGGGCCGCGTCCCCGGCTCCGGCCAGCGCTCGGCGACCGCGCGGGCGAGCTGGGCCATGGAGCGGGGTTCGCCGTCGGCCAGCACCCCCCGCCCCGCCGCCGCGAGTTCGCCGAGGTCGACCCCGGCGAGCTCGCGGCGGTAGACGCCGAGCACGCGCTGCCGCAGCATGGCGTTGTGCCGGGCCCGCCAGGCGAGGACGTCTTCCGCGGTGACGAGGTGCACGGTGCGGCGCATGAGATGGGTGCGTACGACGTGTCGCCCGGTCAACAGGGCGGAGAGCGCTCCCGGTTGGAACCCGCGCAGCCGCGACCAGAGCCCGGTGAACGGCTCCTGCGGCTCCTGCGCCTGCAGTCCGCAGAGGTGCGCGACGGCGTCGAGCGGCGGCACGTCGGCCCGGTCGAGCAGCAGTTGCCGTGCGAGCGTGGCCCGGTTGAGCGCGCGGACATCGAGAACGGGCGCACGACTGACGGGCTTACGGCCGCCGACGGGCGCACCGCTGGAGGGCGTTCGGGTCACGTCGAGGTCTGCCCGTCGATCGCCTCGCGCAGGATGTCCGCGTGCCCGGCGTGCTGGGTCGTCTCGGCGATGACGTGGATCAGCACGCGGCGGATGCTGCGTACGGCTCCCGGTTCGTTCCACGGGACGTCGGGCAGCGGGTGCGTGACGGACAGGTCGGGGAGGTCGGCGACGACCTTCTCGGTGCGGGCGGCGACCGCCTCGTACCGCGCGAGGATGCCGGCCACGGTCTCACCGGGCCGCACCTGGAAATCGTTCTGCCGGTCGATGGCCCACTGCGGGTAGGTGTGCGCGGTCCCGGCCGCGAAGTCCTCCCAGGTCACGCCCTCGGGCAGACCGAAGGACATCGCTGAGGGGCCCTCGACCGCGAAGCGCAGCCAGCTCTCCTCGGTGGAGGCGACGTGCTTGATCAGTCCGCCCAGGCAGAGCGCGCTGACGGTCGGCCGCGCCGCGATCTGCTCGTCGCTGAGCCCGCGCACGGTACCGATCAGGGCGGCGCGGGCGCAGGCCAGCTCGGCGATGAGGTCGGCGCGCTCGCCGTCGAGGGCGGGGGAGGAGGTCATGGTCATCGGACCTTTCGCTTCGTATCGCTTCGTACGCGTTCCCGCGTTTCGGGCACGGATCCACCATCCCAAGAGAAGAGGACAGGTTGTGTCCTCTACTCCGTGCACCATGGATGTCATGCCGAAAACCTCAGCGCGGCTGCTGTCGCTGCTCTCCCTGCTCCAGGCGCGCCGGGACTGGCCCGGGGCGCTGCTGGCCGAACGGCTGGACGTCAGCCCGCGTACCGTACGCCGTGATGTGGACCGGCTGCGGGAGCTCGGCTACCCGGTCGCAGCCGTGAAGGGCCCGGACGGCGGCTACCGCCTCGACGCGGGCGCGGAGCTGCCGCCGCTCCTCTTCGACGACGAGCAGGCCGTGGCCCTGGCGGTCGCCCTGCAGATCGCGACCGCCTCCGGTGCGGGCATCGAGGAGGCGGCGGCCCGCGCGCTGAACACGGTCCGCCAGGTCCTGCCCGCCCGGCTGCGCCACCGCGTCGACACGCTGCGGGTCACCGCTGTGGACCGCCCGGAGAGCCGGCCGGAACCTCAGGTGGACAGCGGTGTGCTGATGGCGCTCGGGGCCGCGGTGCACGCGCGCGAGGTGGTGCGCTTCGACTACCGGCCGGTGTCCGTACCCGTGCCCGTACGGACGGGGGCCGAGGGGGAGGGCGGCCGTGGTGTGCTGCCGCCCCCGCCCCGCCGGGTGGAGCCCCACCACCTCGTCACCTGGGGCCGGCGTTGGTACCTCGTGGCCTGGGACCTCGATCGCGGGGACTGGCGGACCTTCCGGGCCGACCGGATCGCCCCGCGCACTCCGACCGGTCCCCGCTTCGCCTCGCGTGAGCTGCCCGGCGGAAGCGTGGCGGCCTTCGTCACCGGCCGGTTCCGGGGCACCACCACCCCCACCGGGGACGGCATCGGCGGATGGCCCTGCCGGGGAGAGGTGACCCTCGCCCTCCCCGCCGCCGAGGTCCTCCGCCACACCCGCGAGGGGATCGTCGAGGCGCTCGGCCCGGACCGCTGCCGCCTCGTCCTGGGGTCTTGGTCGTGGCGCGGCCTGGCCGCTGCGATCGGCAGGTTCGACGCGGACATCGATGTGATCGGCCCGCCCGAACTCAGGTCGGCCTTCGCACAGTTGGCGGCACGGTACGCCGATGCCGCAGCGAGCACGCCCGGGACACCGAACCTCTGATTCCCCTAGCCGTACGGATACCGACAGGCGGCGGGCGGACCGCATTCCGTACGGGTGTCAAGTCTGCTCGTCCTTCGCATGAACAGATCCACGGCCTCGTGCGAGCGCCAGCCCAGCTACCCATGGCCGGAGTTGGTCAACTCCTCCGCCCCAGCAGCTCGGCTACCCGGTGGAACCCCTCCTCCCCGTGGCCGAGCCCGATGGCCTGCCGGGCGAGGCCCTCGGCGGCGCGCATGACGCCCGCGTCGATGCCGTGGGCCTCGGAGGTGTGGATGACGTGGGCCATGGTCGAGGCGGTCGAGGTGAGCGGGGTGCCCTCGTCGGAGAACGTCCCCCGGCCGATCTCCTCCGCGACCTCCGTGAAGATGGCCGGGAGGATGGCGCCGATTCCCGCGGCGAAGGGAGCCAGCTCCCGGGCGGTGATGCCTTCCGCCCGCGCCACGGCGAGGGCGTGGTTGTAGCCGGCCATCGCGGTCCAGAAGATGTCGAGCAACGCGATGTCGTAGGCCGCCGCCCGGCAGATCTTCTCGCCGAGATGGGTGTGGGTGCCGCCCAACGCAGCCAGGACGGGACGGTGTTCGCGGTAGAGATCCTCCGGACCGCTGTAGAGGAGAACGGCGTCGGCGGTCCCGATGGTCACGGTGGGCGTCATGATCGCCCCGTCCAGGTACCGGACGCCGTGCTCGACCGCCCACGCCGCCGCGTCCCGGGCCCGGCCCGGGGTGTCGGCCGTGAGATTGACCACGGTACGCCCCTTCAGCGCGCCGGCGACCGCGTCGCGCCGCAGGACCGCGTCCACCGCGTCGTAGTTCACGACGCAGACCACGGTCAACGCGCCCGCGGCGACGGCCTCCTCGGCCGAAGGGGCGCTGACCGCACCTCGCTCGACCAGCTCCCGGTCCCGCCCTGAAGTCCGGTTCCAGACCGTGGTCCGCAGTCCGGCATCGAGGAACGCACCCGCGAGGGCCCGTCCCATCGGCCCCAGCCCGATCACGGTGACGGCGGACTGGCCGCGTTGCTGACTCTGTGGATACATGGCTCAACTCCCTGAAATAATGGACGTTCCCTTGACGAACGGAGCGATGATGACGCGCAGCCGTGCCCAGGACCCGAACGTCTGCGGGGTGACCGCCGCGATCGCCGTGGTCGACGGAAAGTGGAAGTCAGGCCTGATCTGGCTCCTGGAATCCGGCCCGCGCCGGCCAGGCGAGCTACGCCGCCAACTGCCCGGGCTCAGCGAGAAGGTGCTGACTCAGGCGCTCCGCGAGATGGAGTCCGACGGGCTGGTGCGCCGGGAAGTGCACGATGTCCGGCCGTTGAAGACGACGTACTCGCTGACCGAGGACGGCAGGGAACTCGCCGAACTCCTCGACACCCTCTCCGACTGGGGCCGGCGCCGCTTGGCGAGAATCACGGATCTCCAGCCGGCCTCTTGACGCATCAGGTTCCCTCCCCGCCCGGGTTCAGGCGGCCCTCCGACCGCTCCCCACCAGGATCGTCCGGCCGTCGACCGTTGCCCAGTACCCACAAAAAGGTGGCTACGGGAAGGGCTGTCCGCTCCTCGGCCGCTATCGTGCGGCCGTGACCAGCACCGGGCAACGTCCGCTTCTCTTTCTCGACGTCGACGGCCCCCTCATCAAGTGCATCGCGCCCTGGCTGGGGCTGCCGTCCTGGCCCGTGGTGTCCTGGCCGAAGGAGTCTCATGAGGTCGACCAGGACGGCCTCCACTGGAAGACCCGCGGCCTCGTCGACCGGGCGGGCGGCCGTGCCTTCGCCTGGGTGGACGATGAGATCACCGATACCGACCGGGCCTGGGTGGCGAGGCACCACAGAGGGCGAGCGCTTCTCCACCGTGTCGATCCCCGCCACGGCCTCACGGACGCGGGCTTCGCTGCGCTCGTGGAGTGGCCGGACAGGTGCTGACGTCGAAGCCGCGTGCAGGAGTGCAGGGTACTGCGAGGAGCCGTCGACGACCGCTCGCGGCGGCGCTGCCCCTGCGGCACCGCCGATGGTCTGGGGGTGTCAGCTTCCGGCGAGGCTTGCGAGCACCTGGGCGGCGGGCTTCGGATGGACGAGCCAGCGCAGGTGGCTTCCCTCAAGGGTTCGGATGTCGAAGGGGTTGTCGGGTGTGAGCGCGTCTCCTTCGCGGATCATGCGGTCCTGCATCGCGAGCGGAAGGCCGGCATCTGCCGCCAGGCGCACGTACGTCCTGGGTACCCGGCCCCAGGTCGCGGCCTGTGCCCGGTCGGCGGACGTACCGACGTCCAGGTTCTCATCGGGCTGGAAGGTGTTCAGGAAGGTCCGGAACTCGTCGTCGGTGAGGTCGGCGGCGAACGCCTGCTTGAACGCGTCGAGCGCTGCCGGGTCGGCGGTGCGGAAGTTCGTCCGCAGCAGACCGAGTTCGGCCGGGTTCCCGACGAGCGTGGCGGCGAAGGCTCCCGGGTCGACGTCCGCCATCTCCGGCTCGGCGTAGTAGTCGCCCACGTCCAGATCGACGGGGCACCAGGCGGAGACGTAGACGATCCGGTCGATCAGCTCGGGCCGGGCGTTGGCGACGGCGGTGGCCGTGGCACCGCCCCTGCTGTGGGCGACGAGGACGGTGGGCCCGTTCCGCTTGGCCCGCTCGAGGACCTCGGTCACGCGGGCGACGTTGTCGGCGAGCGTGACTCCTTTGATGCTCCCCGGTTCCGCGGCGAGGGCGGCCAGGTCCTGGGGAGCCTGGTAGGCGGCGGGGAAGGTCGCCTCGAACCCGTGCCCCGGAAGGTCGACCGCGACCGATCGGTGACCGAGCAGGGCGAGTTCGGCCTGCAGCGGCGCGAACGAGAACGAATTGGCGAAGGCTCCATGGACAAGAACGAAGGTGGGCAGACTCAGCATGCCTCAGCCTCCAACAGAACGATCTTCGGAACAAGGCCACGGGTTCAACTGAGGCCTGGGGCATGTCCGCGAGCTCCACGTGGGGCTCTCCGGTCGGTCACCTGGGATGAGGAGTCTGGCCCCCGTCCTCCTCGCGGTCCCGCTGGCCTGCTGGCACGTTCCCGCCGTAGGAACCACCGGGCAGACGGACAAACTGAGAGCTGCTCAGCCGTGACGTGACCGGTCTGCGTGGAGGGCCCGGCGCAGCGCCTCCAACGGGTACGGGGCCTCCCTGTTCTCATCCTGGACCTTGACGTAGAAGTCCGTCGTCACCGCGGCGAGCGGTGCATGGCGGGAGAGGATCGCCCGGGCCTCCTGCGGCCCGTCCGGCGGGTCCTCTCCTTCCGCGCATGCGCGGATGAGCGCCTCGCGTTCGTTCCGCTCGTATCCGTAGAGCTTCGTGATGAGCCAGTTCACCAGCCAGCTGCGTGTATAGCAGCGGTCGTAGGTCCTGTGCAGTGCGAAGAAAGCGGGCCTCGGACGGGGACAGATCGAATCGGGACGAGATGGCGAGGCCGTAGTCGGTGAAGTAAAGGCGTCGGCCGCTGACCGGGATGTTCTGAGAATGGGCGTCGAAGTGCAGAAGCCCGCGAGCGTTCATGAAGGACGTGCCGGCCTCCAACTCGCCCTCCACCAGGGAACAAGCCCGGTCGGCAGACTCTTCGCCAGCCTGTACCTGCTCGGTGAGCCACTCGTCGAGCGTCTGAGGGGATGTACTCCAGGAACAGCGCGAGGCTCGCAGAGGACTGCTCAAGGGCCTCGATACGACGGCGCACCTCCGGGCTGCCTCCCCAATAGGCCACAACCCGATCGACGTCCGCGAGTTCCTCGGGAAGCGCCGCCGTGCCCGGCAGCACGCGCCAGTCGTACATCATCGGGAACCCTTGGTACTGCCCTCCGAGCACCCAGTTCGTCGTCATGGTGTGCACGGCGAGCTCCCGCCACGCCCCGAAACCAGGCCCCCCACCGACGCCGTACTGGCAGAAGGTGGGCATTCCGAACAGGTTGGCCGTGGAGCGTGCGTGTTCCGGCAGCCGCTCCATATCCGTGAGCGGCACCCGTTTCACGAAGACCGGCTTCCCACCAACCTTCAGTAGCGCAGACCGTCCGCCGATACCGGAGCCATGGGGTCGGGCGGCGTCAACGAGCTCGTCCAGCCGTCGATCACTTGCATGCACGCGAGTGCCACCGGCTGCCGCCTGCGCACTGTACGCGAAGGCTGACAGGCCGGACGGCGGACGCGCTACTGCCCGGCCTGTCTCGCCGGCGACGGGAGCCCGAAGCCAGCGGGCCACTCGGCGGCGCCTGGAAACGCCGAACGTGCGCCTTTTGGCATGGTGTCAGGTTTTCGCTAGAGCTCGTCCGGCGGATCATGCCGGGCGGCCGCCGGCGCTGAATCGATGTAGCTCGGCTGGAGAAGGCGCTGGGTGGAGCGGGTGGGGTCCGTCGATAAATGCCACGACAGCGGGCTGGTGACGGGGGACACTTCGCGCGATGACCAGAATCAACGACACGCCGCCCGCATGGGACGAGCGCACCCAGCTCACCACGTTCCTCGACTACGCACGTGAGACCGCCCGCGCCAAATGCGCCGGCGTCTCTGCGGAGAACGCCCGCAGAGCGCTCCTGCCTGGCTCGCCGCTGATGACCATGAGCGGAGTGATCAACCACCTGCGCTGGGTCGAGTACTACTGGTTCCAAGTGGTCTTCCTCGGCGAGGAAGACCGGGCCCCCATGACGGAGGAGGACCCCGACCGCGAGATGCGTATCGCCGTCGACTTCCCGCTCACGCAGTTGCTCGACGAGTACGCCGATCAAAGCGCTCGCTACCGCGAACTGGTCGCCCGGAACGACCTGGACAAGCGGGCCGAGGGAACCATCCGCAACGGCCTCCACGTCGATCTGCGCTGGATCCTCCTCCACCTCACAGAGGAGACAGCCCGCCACAACGGCCACCTGGACATCCTGCGCGAGATGCTCGACGGTACGACCGGCGGCTAGATACGGCGGAGATCACGGGTGGAGCCGGAGTCGGTTCGAGGCGACCGTGACGGTGCCGCGACCGTGACGGTGCCGTGGAAGATGTAGCCGCGCTTGTCGTCTCTTCGTTGACGGTTGGCCCGCTGGTAGCGGCGGTTGCGACGGGAGGCATATGCCTTGTCGAGGTCAGCCGCCCCGGGAGCGTCCGAGCCCCTCGCGGGGAGGTGCTGCCGGGGCGTTGTCCTTTCCCGGCACCCGCGGGCGTCTCTTGCGGGCTTCGGCGGCGTGCCGGTGGGCCCGGCAGGAGGTGGAGTCCACGCTCACCATCGACCAGTCGATGCGGCCCTCGGCGTCGGCAAGGGTGGTCTCGCTCCATCCAGGACTCGAACCCCACGTGCCCGCAGGTCGTCGACGACCGATACAACCCGGCGAAATGCCGTTGCCCGCGATATGACGGGAAGCTGCGGACCGGCCGCCCGTCCTCGAACGGCACCGAGACCGCATCCGCCAACGGCAGGCGATGTTCACCCTGGTCGTCCCGCCAGCCGACCTCGAAGCCGTCTACTTGTAACGGCTTCATCCCCTCCAGCACACCCAGCCCCATGTATGCCACTTCGCAGACCCGTAGGGACTGTGCAGCTCAAACGGAGCCAAACCCCTCGTCCGGGTGATTACGCAGTCCGGCGCGATCCCTCATCGCCGGGCCGCATCTCTTGACTGCTGAGGCGAGGGGACGGGCTTTTGGTAAGGCTCGTAACGTGTAGGCATGTGGACCCAGCACATCCAGGCTCTGTAGTCACGAGGCGTTGAGGGCGATGCCGTAGGGCGTCGCCCTCCTTGGCGTGCCTGTTTACGTGGTCCATCCCTTGTGCCGCCCACACCGAGGCGGCGAGATGCCGGGCCTCGTCTTTCTTGAGACGGCGGCTTGTGAGAGCGCGTGCAGGCACGGTCCCTTCCCTTCACCGTCGCCTGGAGTACCTCGTGCCTGCGTTGCTTCCCCCTGCCCTCGAACCATTTCTCGACTTGTTGCGCTGCCCGGTGTGCCGCGCCTGTCTCCGACCTGCCCGTGGCTCACTGCGCTGCCCGGAGGGCCACGCCTTCGACATCGCCCGTCAGGGCTACGTCAGCCTGCTGACGGGTATCCGCGCCACCAGCGGTGACATCGCAGCCATGGTTCAGGCCCGAAACCGGTTCCTGTCCACTGGTAGGTACGCCCCTGTCCACCAGGCCCTGACTCGTATGACAGCCGACGCCCTGCCTGGTCAAGGCACGGTCGTAGATGTCGGATGCGGCACCGGCTACTACCTGGCCGGCGTACTCGATCAACTGCCCGGCATCCGCGGCCTTGGGCTGGACACGTCAGCACGCGCCCTGCGCTCAGCAGCTCGAGCCCATCCGCGAGCTGCTGCGGCAAGCTGGGACGTCTTCCGTCCCTTCCCCTTGGTTGACCAGGGGGTCGACGTCGTGCTGGACGTGTTCGCCCCGCGCAACCCGTCCGAGTTCCACCGAGTGCTCCGTCCGACCGGCCGGTTGATCGTGGTGCGGCCCATCGAGCGGCACCTGGCCGAGCTACGGGGCCAGGTCCCCGCGATGGTCACGATCGACCCGGACAAGGAACAGCGCCTGCAACGGGCGTTGGAACCCCACTTCCTGGCCGCCGGTACCCAGCACGTCGAATACACCACGCCCCTGAGCAGGCAAGAAGCCGTCGACCTCGTGGGAATGACACCGAGCGCACGCCACCTGACCCCCGCGGACCTGAGCGGCCACGGCTCCCTGCCCAGTCGGGTGACCGTCTCCGTGCTGGCCACCTCCTACCAGCCTCGGTAGCTACGGGCGGATACGCCTGCTGAAACGACGAACCATTGGGCGCGCCTGGCGTCCCACCTTCCTGGCAATTCGGGCAAGGTGGGGCGTACGTCCGTTGGCCGCTGTGATCTCCCAGGTCGTCCGGCAGCAGGAGCGGTGGGCACTGCCCTCGCGGGCAGGTGGCTCTGGTGGGCTGGCTGCTGCGCAGGTCGTCCGGGACCCGTTCACTTCGCACTGCAGCCCCGGTGGGAATGCGCAGATAGACCGGGAACGGACACGCACCGTGCTCAGTCTTAACAGCAGCCACACGTGGCGCGCGACACTTTTGCAAGCGTCTGCTTGCAAAAGTTAGCATCGGTGTTGCAGTATCGAGTCATGGCATCACTCAACGTCGGCAATCTCGGTGAGTACCTCCGGGAGCAGCGCCGTGCCGCGCAGCTCTCGTTGCGGCAGCTCGCGGATGCCGCCGGGGTGTCGAACCCGTATCTCAGCCAGATCGAGCGTGGCCTGCGCAAGCCCAGTGCGGAAGTGCTGCAGCAGGTCGCCAAGGCGCTGCGGATCTCGGCCGAGACCCTCTACGTACGGGCGGGAATCCTCGACGAGCGGGAGAGGGAGGAGCTGGAGACGCGGGCGGTCATTCTGGCCGATCCGTCGATCAACGAGCGGCAGAAGAACGTCCTGCTGCAGATCTACGACTCCTTCCGCCGCGAGAACGGGTTCGTGCCCGAGACGGACGAGACGCCTGAGGCGGACAAGACGCCCGGGGTGGCCGAGTCGCCCGGGGTGGCGGAGTCGCCCGGGGTGGACGACGCGCTCAAGGCAGATGCCGCGAAAGACGACAACCCTCACAGCTAGTCACCAGCTGCTTCTGATGATCCGGGAGGACCACAGTCATGGCCATCACCGATGACCTGCGTAAGACCCTCACCGACCGCACCCCCCTCTACTTCGCCGCCGGTACGGCCGACCTGGCCGTGCAGCAGGCGCTCAAGGTCCCGGCGCTGATCGAGCAGCTGCGGGCCGAGGCGCCCGAGCGGTTCGAGGCCGTACGCAACACCGACCCCAAGGCCGTGCAGGAGAAGGTGACCACGCAGGCCAAGGAGGCCCAGGCCACCGTGCAGGCGAAGGTCACCGAGGTGTTCGGGGCGCTCGACGCTGCCGACCTGAAGAAGCTCGGCGAGAGCGCTCAGGACCTGGCGCTGCGCAGCGTGGGCATCGCCGCCGAGTACGCGGTGCGGGCCCGGGAGACGTACGAGAAGGTCGCCGTCCACGGCGAGCAGGCCGTGCGGACCTGGCGCGGCGAGACGGCCGACGAGATCGTCGAGATCGCCGCCGTCGTGGAGGCCGAGCCGAAGGCCGCACCGGCCCCGACGCCCGCGGCCAAGAGCGAGCCGAAGGCCGCGACCAAGAGCGCGCCCAAGCCCACCGCCGTGAAGCCGGCGGCGGTGAAGCCCGCGCCCGTCGCGAAGCCCGCTACCCCGGCCGAGGCCGCGCCCGCCGAGGCCAAGGCCACGTCCAAGAAGGCTCCCGCCCCGCGCAAGCCCGCGGCCCGGAAGACCACGCCGCCCGCCGGGAAGTGACCCCGACGGCTCCCTCCCGTACGTACGAAGAGTGACCGGGGCGCGGGGCGGGCACCTTTACCGGTGGCCGGATCGTTGTCCCGGTACCTTGGCCGCAGGGCGCTCATCCACTCACTAGGCGGTACACACCATGTTGCTCTCAGGATTCGGCACACTCCTCCAGCTGCTCTACCTGGGCATGCTGGTGCTGGCCGTGGTCGCGTTCGTCTTCGCGGCGACCGCCCGGGAGGACGCCTACCGGGCCGCCGACAAGAAGAAGAAGTCCTTCTGGCTGATCATTCTCGGCGTCGCCGTCGCCGTGAATCTGCTCATCCCCTTCCTCTTCCTCCAGCTCGCGGGTGTGGTCGCGTCGATCGTGTTCATGGTCGACGTACGGCCCGCGCTCAAGGAGGTCTCGGGCGGCGGCGGCGGTGGCCGCCGGGGCGGCTCCAGCAGCGACGGACCCTACGGGCCGTACAACGGCGGCCGCTGAGCGCTCGCGGCCGCAGGAGCGGTCGACGCGGGGCCGGGGCGTGAGGCGCTCCGGCCCCGTCGGCGTACCCGCTCCGGGTCACGGCCCAGCAGCAGCACCGCCACGTCGTCCGTCAGCTCGCCGCCGTTCAGCTCCCGCACCTCGGCGACCGCGGCCTCCAGCAGCTCCTCGCCCGCCAGTCCCTGCTCCAGCCGGCTGTTGACCATCGCGACCATGCCGTCCTGGCCGAGCCGCTGACTGCTGCCCGCCCCGACACGGCCCTCGATCAGCCCGTCCGTGTACATCATCAGGCTCCACTCCCCGCCCAGCTCCACCTGGCGGCGCGGCCACCGGGCGCGTGGCAGCAGTCCGAGCGCCGGGCCGCCGTCCTCGTACGGGAGCAGCCGTGCCGGCCGGCCGTGGCGGGCCAGCAGCGGTGCGGGGTGGCCGGCCAGGCAGAGTCCGGCGCGGCGGCCGTCGGGGGCGATGTCGACGGTGCAGAGCGTCGCGAAGATCTCCTCGCTCTGCCGCTCGTGCTCCAGCACCTGCTGGAGGGTGGAGAGCAGCTGGTCGCCGCAGAGCCCGGCCAGCGTCAGCGCCCGCCAGGCGATCCGTAGCTCGACGCCGAGCGCCGCCTCGTCCGGGCCGTGCCCGCAGACGTCACCGATCATCGCGTGGACCGTGCCGTCCGGGGTGCGCACGGTGTCGTAGAAGTCCCCGCCGAGTAGGGCGCGGCTGCGGCCCGGCCGGTAGCGGGCCGCGAAGCTCAGGTCGGAGCCCTCCAGGAGCGGGGTGGGCAGCAGGCCGCGCTCCAGGCGGGCGTTCTCCTGGGCGCGCAGCCCGGACTCCGTCAGCTGGTGCTGGGCGATGTCGGCCCGCTTGCGCTCGACGGCGTACCGGATCGCGCGGCTCAGCACCCGGGCGTCCAGCTCGCCCCGGAAGAGGTAGTCCTGCGCCCCGACGCGTACCGCCTCGGCCGCAAGCTCCGTGTCGTCCTGCGCGGTCAGCACCAGGACCGCGTGGAGCGGGGCGATCCGCAGTACGTGGATGAGGACCGCCAACTCGTCGGCCCGGGCGGGGGCGGGCTCGGGCCGGTGGTCGGGGGCGGCGGTGGTCGCTGTGGTGGTCGGCACGGGCAGCGCGAGGTCCAGCAGGATGCAGTCGACGTCGTCGGTGAGCAGCCGCCCGGCCTCGGTGAGGTTGCGGGCGGTACGGATACGGACCCGGGTGCCGGCGGCTGCCGAAAGCTCGGGCCCCGTGATGCTGCCCGCCGGGTCGTCCTCGATCACCAGGACGGTGAGGTCGGCGCCATGGTGGGTCTCCGCAGCGGAAACGTCACGTTGCTGCGGTACGGGTACGGGCATCGGTTCGGGTCCTCCCTCCCCCCGAGGGCGCGGCGGGACGACGATCGACGTCCCGCCAGTCGGGGACGATAGCGGTCTCGGGCGGGGGAACGGAATGGCGCACGGGGTTCGGCCCCTGTCATATGCGCCGTCATAAGCCGCTTCCCGGCACGGATCCGGCGGGATGGGGCGCGAGGAGCCGGTCGGGAGCCCATGACAAACATCACCCGCGCACGCCGGTGCCCACGCCCGTACGCGTGGCGCCGCTCACGCACGCCTCCGGCGTCCGGTAACGCCAGGGCGGCGGGCGGGGACAGGCGCCTACCTGTCCGGCCGGACCACGCCGAGGATCTTCATCGAGCCCGCGCCCGCCAGAGTGACGTGGCGGCCGGGGCGCGGGGAGTGGACGATCGCGCCGTCACCGACGTACATCCCGACGTGGCTGGCGTCGGCGTGGTAGATGATCAGGTCGCCGGGGCGCATGTCCTGGATGTCGATGCGCGGGAGCAGCCGCCACTGCTCCTGCGAGGTGCGCGGGATCGGCCGGCCCGCCGCGGCCCAGGCCTTCGAGGTCAGCCCCGAGCAGTCGTACGAACCGGGGCCCGTGGCCCCCCATACGTACGGCTTGCCGATCTGCGCGGTCGCGAAAGCCACCGCCGCCTTGCCGGCCGCGGTCGTCGCGCCGCTGACGGCGACGTTCGGCGCGGGCCGGGTGGCGAGCCAGGCCGACTGCGCCCGGTTCGCGGCGTCCTGCTCCAGCTGGCGGAGCCGGGCCCGCTCCTTCTTCTCCAGCTGCGATTCGAGCTTCTCCGCCGCGGCTATCCGGGCGTTGATCTTCTTCTTGGCCTCGGCCTGCTTGATCCGGTTCGTCTCGAGCTTGTGCCAGTTGCTGCTCGCGTCCTGGGTGTACGTCTCCAGGTCCTCCTGGGTCCGGTTCAGCTCGGCCAGGACCGTCTTGTTCGCCTGCTGGCTGGTGCGGACCTTGTTGACCCCGTCCAGGAAGAGCTGCGGGTCGTTGCTGAGGACCAGTTGGGCGCCGGGCGGCAGGCCGCCGTTTCGGTACTGCTCGCGCGCCTGGGCGCCGGCGCGGTCCTTCAGCTCGCTTATGCGGGCCTGGCCGTCGACGATCGCCTTGGCCAGCTTCACTATCTCGCCGGACTGCTTCTTGGTCTGTTCCTCGGCGAGGTTGTACGCGTCCGTCGCCGCTCCGGCTTGCCGGTAGAGCGTCTCGATCTGCTCACGGATCTTTTCCAGGTCCTTCTCGGCAGAGGCGGGGGCCGAGGCGGAAGGGGGCGGCGACGAGTCCGGCGTCGGCGCGGCCGTCGCCTGGACCGGAACGGTCAGCAGGCCCAGCGCGCAGACCAGCGTGATGGCCGCGGCGGCGCAGTGGCGTCGGTTCACGAGCTCCCCCAGCAAGAACGAAATCAAGACCAAAGCAACAGAAGCCGCATAGCGTGCATCTGACTTACCATCAGTAACGTTCAGGCGACGTCGCGATCGTGCCATGTCGTCCCGTAAAGCAACAGAGGCAGTCGGCGCCCGGCGCCCCGTGATCCCCACCCCCAGGACGAACGACACGCCCGCGGCGTTCCCGGCGTTCCCCGGAAGAGCATACTTTCGCCCGGTCGGGTGATCGTTCAGCCGCCCCCGGGCCGCAGGGCGTCCCATGCCACCGTGACCTCGCCCTGCCGCCACCGCCGTACGCCGTCCGCCACCGGCCAGTCGGCCGACAGCGCCCGCACCGCCGCGATCCAGCGCTGCCGGGCGCCGAGCGACGCGTACGGGGAGGCCGCCGCCCAGGCCCGGTCGAAGTCGCGCAGGAACGCGTGGACCGGCTCGCCCGGCACGTTGCGGTGGATCAGCGCCTTCGGCAGGCGTTCGGCGAGGTCGGAAGGGCGCTCCAGCGAACCGAGCCGGGTCGCGAAGGTGACCGTCCGCGGGCCCTCACGCCCCAGCGCCACCCACACGTGCCGGCGCCCGATCTCGTCGCAGGTCCCTTCCACCAGGAGCCCGCCGGGGGCGAGCCGGGAGCAGAGCCGTGCCCAGACCTCGGCCACCTGGTCCTCGTCGTACTGGCGCAGCACGTTCGCCGCCCGGATGAGCGTGGGCCGCGCCTCCAGCGGGATCTCGAAGCCGCCGTGGACGAAGGTGAGCCCCTCGCGCTCGTACGGCTTCGCCGCGGCGACCCGCTCCGGGTCGATCTCGACGCCCGCGACGGCGGTGCGGGGCTCGGCGGTACGCAGCCGGGCCAGGAGCTCCACGGCGGTCCACGGCGCCGCCCCGTACCCCAGATCGACGGCCACGGGGGCCTCCGCGCGCCGCAGGGCCGGGCCGTGCCCGGCGGCGATCCAGCGGTCCATGCGGCGCAGCCGGTTCGGGTTGGTGGTCCCGCGGGTGGCGGTGCCGATGGGGCGCTGGCGCATGCGGTGAGCGTATGCGACGGGGAGTGGCGGGTGCCCGGGTGTCCACGGGCGGGCGTGGGCTCCGGGTGTCCACGGGCGGGCCTGGCCCCACGTGAAGATGCCACCCCCGCCCGCGCCCGCGTCCGTAATGATTTGGCAAAGCGGAAATGAAAGGCAGTATTCCGCTGTTCTCGTCCTTCGGAGGGCCCCGCGCCCCTGTGTGGCGCGCCCTGAGTGAGGAGGACCGACGACGTGAGCCAGTACGTCTCCCGGCTCGGCTCAACCCGGACCGGCCCCCGCATCAGATTCCCCGGCGGCTTCCCCGGCTCCCCCCGCAAGCCGCGCCGCATAGCGATGCTCTCCGTACACACCTCACCCCTGCACCAGCCCGGCACGGGCGACGCGGGCGGGATGAACGTCTACATCGTCGAGCTGGCCAAGCGCCTCGCCGCGATCAACATCGAGGTCGAGATCTTCACCCGGGCCACCACCGGCTCGCTGCCGCCCGAGGTCGAGCTGGCCCCGGGCGTCCTGGTCCGGCACGTCGACGCCGGACCGTACGAGGGGCTCGCCAAGGAGGACCTGCCCGCCCAGCTCTGCGCCTTCACGCACGGCGTGATGCAGGCCTGGGCCGGTCAGCGCCCCGGCTACTACGACCTCGTGCACTCCCACTACTGGCTCTCCGGCCAGGTCGGCTGGCTCGCCGCCCAGCGCTGGGGCGTCCCGCTCGTGCACGCCATGCACACCATGGCCAAGGTCAAGAACGCCGCGCTCGCCGAGGGCGACACCCCCGAGCCGGCCGCCCGTGTCATCGGCGAGACCCAGATCGTCCACGCCTCCGACCGGCTGATCGCCAACACCGCCGAGGAGGCCGACGAGCTGGTCCGCTTCTACGACGCCGACCCCTCGGCCGTCGCCGTCGTGCACCCCGGCGTCAACCTGGAGCGCTTCCGCCCTGCCGACGGGCGCGCCGCCGCGCGGACCCGGCTCGGCCTGCCGCCGGACGCGCTCATCCCGCTCTTCGCGGGCCGCATCCAGCCGCTGAAGGCCCCGGACGTGCTGCTGCGCGCGGTCGCCGTGCTCCTGGACCGGGACCCCTCCTTGCGCTCCCGCATCGTGGTCCCCGTCGTCGGCGGGCCGAGCGGCAGCGGCCTGGCGAAGCCCGAGGGTCTGCAGAAGCTGGCCGCGCGCCTCGGCATCGCCGACGTCGTACGGTTCCACCCGCCGGTGGGCCAGGACCGGCTGGCGGACTGGTTCCGGGCCGCGTCCGTGTTGGTCATGCCGTCGTACAGCGAGTCCTTCGGCCTGGTCGCCATCGAGGCCCAGGCGGCCGGTACGCCGGTGGTCGCGGCGGCGGTGGGCGGGCTGCCGGTGGCGGTGCGCGACGAGGTCAGCGGCTTCCTGATACCCGGCCACGAACCGGAGGCGTACGCCCGCGCACTGGAGCGGTTCGCCGACGCGCCGGAGCTGGTCGAGCGGATGGGGGCGGCTGCCGCGGCGCACGCGCAGTCCTTCGGCTGGGACACGGCTGCCTCGGGCACGGCCGACGTGTACACGGCGGCGCTGGCCGACCACCGTCGCCGTGCGCGTACACACCACGGCTGAGCCCGTCCCCTGCCTCGCGGTGCCCCTGTCGTACGCTCGCTGCATGGCTGACGTACCCGACGAAACAGCAGCGGCCCAGGTGATCGAGGCGACGCTGAACGAGGCCGGGCTCGCATGGGAGAACCCCGCACCCGGCAACTACGTGGTGACTCTGCCCGGCACCCGCAAGCTGTCGACGACCTGTTCACTCATCGTCGGCAAGCACTCCCTCTCCCTCAACGCCTTCGTCGTCCGCCACCCGGACGAGAACGACGCCGCGGTGCACCGCTGGCTCCTGGAGCGCAACCTCCGCCTCTTCGGGGTGAGTTACGCGATCGACTCCCTCGGTGACGTCTACCTGGCCGGCAAGCTGCCGCTCGCCGTGGTCACCCCCGAGGAGCTGGACCGGCTGCTCGGCACGGTCCTGGAGGCGGCCGACGACTCGTTCAACACCCTCCTCGAACTGGGCTTCGCGAGCTCGATCCGCAAGGAGTACGCGTGGCGGGTCTCGCGCGGCGAGTCCACGCGCAACCTCGACGCGTTCAGCCACCTGATCGAGCGCTCGTCCGACGGCTGACGGAGTCCCCAGCCGCGACGAGGTGGGGCACCACCAACTGCCGCGTCTCCGTGGCGGCGTCTTCTCGTACGGCTTCACTGAACTCCACGCGAAGCCCGCAGATTCGGCGCGAGCGAGACGAAGTCCGCCACCGGGCCGCCCCACGTGTGGATCACTGCGACGGTCCGTCCCAGACGGCCCCGACGTGCCGCACTGTGGACGGACGGTTGCTCGCCCCAACCGGAGAGAAGAACCATGCGCGCCACTGCCGTACGCCGTACCGCCCTCGCCGCCTGCGCGGTCTCCCTGTCAGTCCTGCTGGCCACGGCCGGCGGCGGCTCGCCCGACACGGAGGCCGAGGGCGGGAAGAAGGGCAAGGCCGGTGCCACGAGCGGGAGCGGCTCAGCCCCCAATGCCTCGTCTCGGTCACCGAGGACAAGGCCACCGGCGGCGACGAGTCCGCTGCGAGGACGCTCACCGCCGTGGGCGACGACGACCAGGTCCCGACCAGTCTGGTGGCGCTGCGCAACGTGGCGGCGGTGGCGGGCCGTGACGTGCAGTTCCCCGGGCCGACGGAAGCCGTGGCGGCGCAGGCGAGGAAGCTCGGCTGATCCGCCTCTGGTGCGCGCCCTGCCCCGGGCGCTCCGGGTCAGGGACGGATGTGCCCCTGCTCCGGCGCCCCGGGATCAGGGCAGGGGAACGAGCCGGACGACGGTGACGGTCAGCACGGACCGGGAGACGTAGTAGAGGACGATGGCCCCCGAGACCGTGGCCTCCCGCCGGTCCCGCTCACTCTTGACGGCGGACGAGGCGTGCCCGTACGGCTCCCTGCCCAGGGTGCGGGCCATCTCGTCCCGGAAGGACTGCCCGTCGCGCATCTTGGCCAGGGTGTCGTCGGCGGGCGGCGCGTAGGAGATGCGGAAGCTCAAGCGACGCTCCGCCTCTCGGCCTCGTCCTGCGCCAGCCGGTCCAGGATCCGTTCGGCCTCGGGATCGGGAACGGCCTCCAGCATCCAGTGCCGCATGACGGCCTGGATCTCGTGGACTCCGGCCTCGTTGATGGCGAGGTCGAACTCCTCGCGTCTCTCCTCGGGCAGGGCGGCGCGGATGTCCGGGATGCTGTTGGGCACCTCCACCTCGGTGCCGCCGACGAAGGTTTTCAGAGACTCGCCCATGATCGATCTCCCCGATCTCCTTGCCCTTGGTGCCGGTGCTGCCGGGCAGCTTGGGGCCACCGTAGTGCGTGAGGCGCGGAGTTCGGCCCGGGGGTGCACAACCGGATCGCGGTAGGGCCGACTCGCTGTACCGGCCGAGCTTGGCTCTTCGGCCCGAAGTGACGATGCTTGTCCGATGCCAGGTCAGCGAAGGAGAAGACGCCAACCGCCGGGCGGGCCATGGCCGTCCACCGAGCGCTTCGCACCCGAGGTGGGCCACTGGAGCGTGCCCTTCGAGACACAGGACGAGTCGCAACGCCGTGCCTGCGTCCGGCGGTTGCGGGCGGAGGGTTCCCGGATCGACTGGAGCGCCGTGCGGATGGACACGTTCTGCGGCCGACTGAAGCAGCCGACCACCTACCGCCTGAGCCTCTTCGTACCGAACCTCGTGCCCGGTCTGGAGGAAGGGGTCCGGTGAAGACGACGGGCTACGGGACGCACCCCGAGCACATCGCCGCGTTGCTGGCTGCCGCGGGGGAGGCCGCCATCGTGCTGACGTACGCGGAGGACCGGGCTTTTGCCGATGTCAGCCTCAACCGCTTCGCCTCGGTGAACTCGACCCGTCTGGACTGGCAGGGTGTCGAAGTCCTGGAACGGTCGGACGACTTCGACGAGGACGGTCTGCGCGACTTGGTGCGTCGATACGGGGGCGAGGCGGAGCTCGTCGTCGTCTTCTGGGGCAACCACGCGGTGCCCTCGGTCGCGCTGGAAGCCGGAGTCGTGGCGGCTCACGCCGAGATGGTGGTGGGCAGCTGCTACGAGTGCTGGCTCTACTTCACCGACAGCCGCTTGCTGATCGAGTTCCAGGACGGCGAGGGGTTCGTGGCCGCCAAGGTGCCGGGCTGACCAGGGCCCGTCTGCCCGAGCGCCCCACCTGCTTCCCGGACACCGTGGGAAGTCACATGGTCCGCGGTACGACGCTCAGGGCCCGGTGGTCGTACCCGTCCTGCTTGGACCCGGGGGCCTCCCACGCGAGGTCGGCCCGCCGCCCGGCCGACAACGTACGGAAGCCGGTCGCGCCCGGATGTCGGAGTAGTGCCCGAAGCAACCGCCGGGAGTCTCGGCGGAGTCGAGCACGCCCCACCCCTCCTCGTCGTTCCACTCACGCTCTGAAAAGGAATGGTGCATCCCTGGCCTGTCTGGGGGTGGCCCGGAGAATCGTCCGGGACCTGACCGACGGTCGGGCTTTGCCGATGGCCAGCGAACGACCTGCCAGAGCCGGCCACGCACCCGGACCAAGGTGGGCCCAGGCCGTGACAATGCCCCCGCCCCGCGCCGTATGCGCAGGTCGGGGGCATGATCGCGAAAGCTACTTCTTCTTGCCCTGGTTCTTCACGGCCTCGATGGCCGCCTTCGCCGCATCCGGGTCGAGGTACGTGCCGCCCGGCTTCAGCGGCTTGAAGTCGGCGTCGAGCTCGTAGGAGAGCGGGATGCCCGTCGGGATGTTGAGGCCCGAGATGTCCTCGTCCGAGATTCCGTCCAGGTGCTTCACCAGGCCACGGAGGCTGTTGCCGTGGGCGGCCACCAGGACCGTGCGGCCGGTGAGGAGGTCGGGGACGATGCTGTCGAACCAGTACGGGAGCATCCGGACGACGACGTCCTTCAGGCACTCCGTGTCCGGGCGCAGCTCCGGGGGGAGGGTCGCGTAGCGCGGGTCGTCGAACTGGCTGTACTCGGAGTCGCGGTCCAGCGGCGGCGGCGGGGTGTCGTACGAGCGGCGCCAGAGCATGAACTGCTCCTCGCCGAACTCGGCCAGCGTCTGCGCCTTGTCCTTGCCCTGGAGGGCGCCGTAATGGCGCTCGTTCAGGCGCCATGAGCGGCGGACCGGGATCCAGAGGCGGTCGGCGGACTCCAGGGCCAGCTGCGCGGTGCGGATCGCGCGGCGCTGGAGGGAGGTGTGCAGGACGTCGGGGAGCAGACCGGCGTCCTTGAGCAGCTCACCGCCGCGGACTGCTTCCTTCTCGCCCTTTTCGGTGAGGTTGACGTCCACCCAACCGGTGAACAGGTTCTTCGCGTTCCATTCGCTCTCGCCGTGGCGGAGGAGGATCAGCTTGTACGGTGCGTCGGCCATGAGTCCGAGCGTAATCGAACCCGCACGGCCTCCGCGCGCCCGCCCGCGTAGCGGACAGGGCGCCCGCGGGACAGCCCGACGCGTTGACGATTGACGGTCGGCGTCAATCGGGTGGCGGACGGGAAGCCCCGCTTCGTAATGTTCGGACTGCCATCGGGGCTCTTACCCGGTGCGCCTCGTCCGTACGTCCCGTGGGGGGAACCGCATGTCCGTCGCCGGTCTCAGAACCGCCGCCCGAGAGACCGTCTCCGGGCTGCCCCGGGAGTTCTGGTGGCTCTGGCTCAGCACGCTGGTCAACCGGCTCGGCGGCTTCGTCGCCACCTTCATGGCGCTGTATCTGACCCTGGACCGGGGCTACTCGGCCTCGTACGCGGGTCTCGTCGCCGCCCTCCACGGGCTCGGCGGGGTCATCTCCTCGCTCGGCGCCGGCGTGATGACCGACCGGCTCGGGCGGCGGCCCACCATGCTGATCGCGCAGCTGTCGATGGCGGTCTCCGTGGCGGTGCTCGGGTTCATGGAGCATCCGGTCGCCATCGCGTCCGTGGCGTTCTTCGTCGGCATGGCGAGCAGCGCCTCGCGTCCCGCCGTCCAGGCGATGATGGCCGACATCGTGCCCCCGAAGGACCGGGTGCGGGCCTTCTCCTTGAACTACTGGGCCATCAACCTCGGGTTCGCCATCTCCTCCGCCGGGGCCGGGTTCATCGCCGAGTACAGCTATCTCGCCGGCTTCCTCGGCGAGGCCCTGATGATGCTCGCGTGCGCCGTCGTCGTCTTCCTGAAGGTGCCGGAGTCGCGGCCCGCGCAGGCTGCCCCGGTGAAGGCCGTCGGCGGCAAGCGGGCCAAGGACGAGGTCCGGATCACCACCGTCCTGCGCGACGGGCGCTTCATGGGGGTCGTGGGGCTGTCGTTCCTGGTGTCACTGATCTTCCAGCAGGGGTACGTGGGGCTGCCGGTGGCGATGGGGGCGGACGGGCTCTCCAGCTCCGACTTCGGTACCGCGATCGCCGTCAACGGCGTCCTGATCGTGGCCCTCCAGATCCCCGTCACCCGCTTCATCCAGCACCGCGACCCGCGCCGGCTGCTGATCATCTCCTCGCTGCTCGCCGGGTACGGTTTCGGGCTGACCGCCTTCGCCGGGTCCGTCGCCGTGTACGCCATGACGGTCTGCGTCTGGACCCTCGCCGAGATCGTCAACGCGCCCACCCAGACGGGTCTGGTCGTGCAGCTGTCGCCGGCGCAGGGCCGGGGCCGCTACCAGGGCATGTACACGATGTCCTGGTCGGTGGCGGCCCTCGTCGCGCCCCTGATGTCCGGTTTCGTGATCGACCACTACGGCGCCGCCTGGCTCTGGGGCGCCTGCGCGGTGATCGGTACGGTCGCCGGCCTCGGCTACTGGCTGCTGATGCGCAACCTGCCCCGCGAGGAGATCTTCGCGGAGGAGGCGGTCCCCGAGCCCGCCCCCGTGCCCGCCCAGGCCCGGCCGGACCAGGCCGAGCCCGACCCGGCGTCGGCGATCGAGCGCGCGGTCTGACCCCGGCCCTGTGAGAACGACGACGGCGCCCGCCCGGACCACTCTCCGGGCGGGCGCCGTCCGGAGACGCTGTACGAGACGCGCGGGGCGCGTCAGCCCGAGCAGCCGCCGCACTGGCACGGAGCACCGGACTGGCAGCCGCACCCGCAGCCCGAGCCGCAGCCGCAGGCGCCGAGCACGGTCAGGTGCACCACTTCGGTCGGGGTCTCCAGCTGGGGTTCGGTCGTGGGGGAATCGGCCATGGTCCCTCCTCAGGGGCGTACTGCTGGGCGGCGGACGCCGCTGCGCCGCCGCCGGGGACGTGGCGGCATGGACGTACGTACCGCGTACGGCCATGCCGCCGTCCCCGCCCCATTGCATGCCCATCCCGCCCGGCGCATCAACGGCGCATACGTGCAGGAACACACGTGCGACCCGCGTGCGCCGGGAGCGTACGGGCGCCCCGCACGCTTCCCGTGAAGGGCGTTACGAGCCCTCCACCGGCGTCGCCGCCTGGAGCTCGTCCGCGTGCTCGCCCGTCACCAGGTAGACGACGCGCTTGGCCACCGACACCGCGTGGTCCGCGAAACGCTCGTAGTAGCGGCCCAGCAGCGTCACGTCGACGGCCGTCTCGATGCCGTGCTTCCAGCGGTCGTCCATCAGGTGCTGGAAGAGCGCGCGGTGCAGCAGGTCCATCTCGTCGTCGTCCTGCTCCAGCTGGAGCGCCAGATCGACGTCCTTGGTGATGATGACCTCGGCGGCCTTGGCCATCAGCCGCTGGGCGAGCTGGCCCATCTCCAGGATGGTGGCGTGCAGGTCGTGCGGGACCGCCGACTGCGGGAAACGCAGCCGGGCCAGCTTCGCCACATGCTGGGCGAGGTCGCCGGAGCGCTCCAGGTCGGCGCTCATCCGCAGCGAGGTCACCACGATCCGCAGATCGGTCGCCACCGGCTGCTGACGGGCGAGGAGGGCGATCGCGCGCGCCTCCAGGTCGTGCTGGAGGTCGTCGACCTTCTGGTCGCCGGCGATCACGCTCTCCGCGAGCTTCAGGTCGGCGTCGAGCATGGACGTGGTCGCCCGTCCGATCGCTGATCCGACCAGCCGGGCCATCTCGACCAGGCCTTCTCCGATCGAGTCGAGTTCCTCGTGGTAAGCGTCGCGCATGGAAGTCCCTCTCCAGTTCCAGACTGAGGCCGGGGTCTCGGACCGACCTCCACGGTTACACGGTGCGGCCGCAACGCGTCCGTATCCGGCCCCCTAAGTGAACCGGCTCCATCCCCTCGGTGAACTCTGGGCGACGAGTGTTCGAGATGGCACTCGGACGGCTGGGAGAGTGCCGTCGCACCCGCATAACCTTGAGGCATGGACGTGAACGCGGCGGTCGCCGCAGCTGCAGCGATCGCCGGGCTCTGTACCGGTGTGATCGCCATGCTGGCGTTCCGCTGGAGCGAGCGCGACCTGAAACGGCCCACGCGTACGTCCCTGCGGCCGGACGGCAACGCGGCCCTCCCGCCGGGAGTGGACACCGTCCTCTCCGTGCTCAGCTCCTCCGCCGTCGTGCTCGACGAGAGCGACAGCGTGGTCAAGGCCAGCTCCGCCGCGTATGCGCTGGGCCTGGTCAGGGGCGGCCGCCTGGCCGTCGAGCCGATGCTCAACATGGCCCGCGACACCCGCCGCGACGGCGAGATACGCCAGGGCGAGCTGGACCTCCCCCGGCGCGGCACCGGCCGGGGGGACGCCCTCGCGGTCTCCGCCCGGGTCGCCCCGCTGGGCTCGCGGCTGGTGCTGCTGCTGGTCGAGGACCTCACCGAGGCCCGCCGGATCGAAGCGGTACGGCGGGACTTCGTCGCCAACGTGAGCCATGAGCTCAAGACCCCCACGGGAGCGCTCTCCCTGCTCTCCGAAGCGGTCATGGACGCCTCCGACGACCCGGAGGCGGTGGAGCGGTTCGCCGGACGCATGCAGATCGAGGCGACCCGGCTGACCAACCTCGTCCAGGAGCTCATCGACCTCTCCCGGGTGCAGAACGACGACCCGCTGGAGGACGCCGAGCCGGTCAGGGTGGAGGTGCTCGTCGCCGAGGCGATCGACCGCTGCCGCCAGCAGGCCGGCTCCAAGCAGATCACCATGGCCTCCGGCGGCACCGAGGGCCTCACCGTCTGGGGCAACCGGGGCCAGCTCGTCGGAGCGCTCGGCAACCTCGTCGAGAACGCCGTCAACTACAGTCCCGCCCGCACCCGGGTCGGTATCGCGGCCCGCCGCACCGCCGGACCGGGCGGGGACCTGATCGAGATCGCCGTGACCGACCAGGGCATCGGCATCTCGGAGACGGACCGCGAGCGGGTCTTCGAGCGGTTCTACCGCGTCGACCCGGCCCGCTCACGGGCCACCGGTGGCACCGGTCTCGGCCTCGCCATCGTCAAACACGTGGCCGCCTCGCACGGCGGGGAGGTCACCGTCTGGAGCTCCGAGGGACAGGGCTCCACCTTCACCCTCCGGCTGCCCGAATCGGGCGCCGTGAGGGAGCGCACCACCAGCGGACCGCTTATCGTCAGCGGCGTCAACGACGACGACGAAGCACCGTTCGAGACCGACTCCTATGACCCCTTCCCTGCCCCGGAGGCTCTTCCGTGACCCGAGTGCTTGTCGTCGAGGATGAGGAATCCTTCAGCGACGCCCTGTCCTACATGCTGCGCAAGGAAGGTTTCGAGGTCGCGATCGCCGCGACCGGCCCCGACGGCCTGGACGAGTTCGAGCGCAACGGCGCCGACCTGGTCCTGCTCGACCTGATGCTGCCCGGCCTGCCTGGCACCGAGGTGTGCCGTCAGCTCCGCAGCCGGTCCAACGTTCCGGTGATCATGGTCACCGCCAAGGACAGCGAGATCGACAAGGTCGTCGGTCTCGAAATAGGAGCCGACGACTACGTCACCAAGCCGTTCTCCTCGCGTGAGCTCGTCGCCCGCATCCGCGCCGTCCTGCGCCGCCGGGGGGAGCCGGAGGAGGTCACCCCGGCCGCCCTGGAGGCGGGCCCGGTCCGGATGGACGTGGACCGGCACGTGGTGACGGTCTCCGGCGGCAAGGTCGACCTCCCGCTCAAGGAGTTCGACCTCCTGGAGATGCTCCTGCGCAATGCGGGCCGTGTGCTGACCCGTATGCAGCTCATCGACCGGGTGTGGGGTGCGGACTACGTCGGCGACACCAAGACCCTCGACGTTCACGTCAAGCGCCTGCGCGCCAAGATCGAGCCCGACCCCGGAGCGCCGCGCTACCTCGTCACGGTGCGGGGCCTCGGGTACAAGTTCGAGCCGTAGACCGCGGGACCCGCGAGACGGCGGTGACCACGCGAAGGGGCGCTTCCCAGCTGGGAAGCGCCCCTTCGCGTGCCTACGCGTCTTTCGTACGTACGCGCACGTAGGCCGATGGCGTCAGCCGTGCGTCCCGGCCTCCGGGGTGCCGGCGGGGGACTCCGGGGCCTCGCCGGACGGCGTGCCCGGCGTCTCGGAGCCGCCCGCCTCCGGGGTCCCGTTCGGCGTGGCTGCCGGGGCCTCGGGCAGCGCGCTGGGGCCGAAGCCCTTGTAGTAGCCGGCCGCCGGGACGACGTTCGCGCCGAGGCCGACGTCGCCGGTGCGGCTCAGCTTGAAGACGACCTGCTGGACGTTGCCGTCCTGGGCGGCCTCACGGCCTTCGTCGATCACGGCGGAGGCGTTGCCCTTGCCCCCGAGGATGACCCGGCCGCCGGCCGGGATCTCGACGGGGCCCGTGCCCTTCGCGGCTTGGAGCTTCACCTGGACGTCGGTGCCGGGAAGTGTGATTCCCTCCAGGACCTCGGTCTCTGTGCCGTCGTTGAACAGCGTCGCGACGACCACGGCGGGGCCCTCGGCCTCGGGCTCGGCCTGCGTGATCACGTTCGCGTTCTGGACCTTGATGGAACCCACCGAGGTGGCCGCGTTGTCCGGCCTGACCTGGAGCGTCTCGGCGTTGTTGCCCGCCGCGCAGGCGGACAGGGAGACGATCGAGAACGCGATGGCAGTGGCGGCGAGGGCGCCGTGTCGAAGGCTGCGGCTCACGGCGGCGGCAACTCCTTGAACGATCGGACTGCGGACTTCGGACGTCGGGCGTTGGGCTGAGCGCCCCGCGGACGGACGGGAAGGGGTGACGTAAAGCCGTCCTAAGGGTGTGTCAGCGGCCTTAGGCTACCGAGCCGCCACTCCCGCCTCGCACCCGACCCGCCTCTAGGGGGCGCGGCTCTTCCCGGGGAGCGCTTCCTGACGACCCGGCGTGAGACGGGGCGGGCGCGATGGCCGCACCGGGGGGCCGGCGTGTCGCGTGCCGTTCACATAATCAGCGGTGATCAATTCCTCCGGCCGCAGCGCATTCCCCGCGAAAGGCGTCGTGAGAGGCGTGATGAGAGACGCCCTGAGAGACGTCACGAGGTGCGGGCCTTGATCAAATTCATTGGACACGTGCACTTACATCCGTACGGGTGATCGATGACCGAACGGAGTACGTAAAGTTCACCATCCAGAACCCGACAAAACGGGACTTTCGCCCTCTTCTGTGAGGCTTCCAGGCCGTGTGACGTGAGTGTTTCCCTCCGGTCGTACAGCCGCTCCGACCTGCGAATACCGTCTTCCAAGAGCCTTCCGCAGCACGTGCGTGTCGCTGTTGTCAAGCCCTGAGATATGCCCTGACCTGCGAAAACACCATTCAGGAGAGGCGATTCTCGTGTTACTCTGGATAGCCACGGAAGGGGTACCTGTCACATGACGTTCAAGGTTGGCGACACCGTGGTCTATCCCCATCACGGGGCCGCGCTGATCGAGGCTATCGAAACTCGCCAGATCAAAGGCGTGGACAAGACCTACTTGGTGCTCAAGGTCGCCCAGGGCGACTTGACGGTTCGTGTGCCGGCGGACAATGCGGAGTTCGTCGGTGTGCGCGACGTGGTCGGGCAGGAGGGACTGGACCGGGTCTTCGAGGTGCTTCGCGCACCGTATGCCGAAGAGCCGACCAACTGGTCCCGGCGTTACAAGGCAAATCTGGAAAAGCTCGCCTCGGGCGATGTCATCAAGGTCGCTGAAGTCGTGCGTGACCTGTGGCGTCGTGAGCGCGAGCGCGGTCTCTCCGCCGGAGAGAAGCGCATGCTCGCCAAGGCCCGCCAGATCCTGGTGAGCGAGCTCGCTCTCGCGGAGAACACGAACGAGGACAAGGCCGAGGCCCTTCTCGACGAGGTCCTCGCGTCCTGAACCGGATCGCACCGGTCGTAGGAATATGCCGCGGTGCCCGCTGACCAGCCGTTTGTACGGTGTGTCGTCGGGCGCTGCGGCATGTCCGGATCCCGATCGCGAGCCCGACTCCCGGTCATTCCCATACCCGGCGACGGCGATGCGTCGAATCCACCGCCCCCGCCGTACCGTTGATCGCCGATGCGACTCCGCTCGACCGGGGGTCACGGAAGGGGCCCGGTCCAAGTCAGGGCGTCACGCCCGGCTTGCTGGGCCCCTACCCACGTCGCCCGTGGAAACAAACCTGCCGAACCCTCGGACCTTCGGAGTGCAATCGATGACCTCGACGCCACCCCCGCCCGATCGGCCGCGCCACCCGCGTACCGCTGCGGTGATCCCCGCGGCCGGGCGGGGCATACGGCTCGGACCGGGCGCGCCCAAGGCCCTCCGGGCGCTCGGCGGTACGCCCATGCTCATCCACGCGGTACGCGCCATGGCGGCCTCCCGGGCCGTCTCCCTCGTCGTGGTCGTCGCCCCGCCCGACGGCGCGCCCGAAGTGAAGCACCTCCTCGACGAGCACGCCCTGCCCGAGCGCACCGACTACCTGGTCGTGCCCGGCGGCGACACCCGGCAGGAGTCGGTGGGCCTCGGCCTCGACGCGCTGCCCGAGGACGTCGCCGTCGTCCTGGTCCACGACGCCGCCCGTCCGCTGGTGCCGGTCGACACGGTGGACGCGGTCGTCGAAGCCGTACGGAACGGGGCGGCCGCCGTCGTTCCCGCCCTGCCGCTCGCCGACACCGTCAAGGAGGTCGAGCCCGCCGAGGTGGCCGGGGAGCCGGAGCCGGTGGTCTCCACCCCCGTACGGGCCCGACTGCGCGCGGTGCAGACCCCGCAGGGCTTCGACCGGGACACGCTGGTGCGGGCCCACGCCGAGGTCGCACTCGACGGCGAAGGCTCCACGGACGACGCGGGCATGGTCGAACGCCTCGGCGAGCCGGTCGTCGTCGTCCCCGGCCACGAAGAGGCGTTCAAGGTGACCCGGCCGCTCGACCTGGCGCTGGCCGAAGCGGTACTCGCCCGCAGGAGGGCCCACGATGGCTTCTGAGAACGCCGCGGGAGCGCCCGGCGCCCCCGTCATCCCAATGGTCGGGATCGGCACCGACATCCACGCCTTCGAGGAGGGACGCGAGCTGTGGTGCGCGGGCCTGAGGTGGGAGGGCGAGGGCCCCGGCCTGGCCGGTCACTCGGACGCCGACGTCGTCGCGCACGCCGCCTGCAACGCCCTCTTCTCCGCCGCCGGCCTAGGCGACCTCGGCCGGCACTTCGGTACCGGCCGCCCCGAGTGGTCCGGCGCCGCCGGCGTGACCCTGCTCACCGAGGCCGCCCGGATCGTGCGCGCCGAGGGGTACGAGATCGGGAACGTCGCCGTCCAGGTCGTCGGCGTACGCCCTAAGATCGGCAAGCGGCGCGAAGAGGCGCAGAAGGTGCTGTCCGCCGCCGTGGGCGCCCCGGTCTCGCTCTCCGCCGCCACCTCGGACGGCCTCGGCTTCACCGGGCGGGGCGAGGGCCTGGCGGGGATCGCGACGGCGCTGGTCTACCGGGCACGCTGACCTGCGCGTCGGGTGCGTCGGCTTACGCCGGAGCGCTGACCTGGGCGGGGCCGCGGGGCCCCTCTCGTACACCTCGCTGCACATCACTTGCACATGCGCTGTCACCGAAGCGATGTGCCTCCTGCGCGTCCCCTCCACGTCGACACCGCCGCCCCGCCTCACCGGGCCCGGCGCCTGGGTTGCGGCGGACCCCGTGGCCGACGTCGCCCTCGGCGCGGCCGGCCGCCCGCCTGCTCCGCCACCACGCGCGCCCCGGCGGCCTTGCTCACCCTCGGCCGGATGCCCTCGCTTCCGGGACATGGCGAGAAGTACGGGCGACGCGGGAACTAGCAGAGGGCGGGCGAGGTTGGGGGTAGGAGCACAGGGCAACCGACACCGGACCAACCTGCCACCCAGGAGGACGTACGCCATGACCGCCGCACTCTCCACCGAGCTCAGGAACCTTCTCGACACCCCGGTCTTCGTCAACATCGCCACCATCCAGCCGGACGGCAGCCCGCAGGTCTCCCCGGTGTGGGTGAAGCGCGACGGCGACGACGTCCTGATCTCCACCACGGTCGGCCGCCGCAAGGAGACGAACCTCCGCCGCGACCCGCGCGTCACCGTCGTCGTCCAGCCGGCCGACAACCCGTACGCCTACGCCGAGATCCGCGGCCGGGCGGAGCTGACCCCGGAGGGCGGCCAGGAGCTGATCGACGAACTGTCGCTGAAGTACACCGGCAAGCCGTACGCGGAGTTCAACCCGGACTCCGCCCAGGACGCCCCCCGGGTCGTGGTCCGGATCACCCCGCGCAAGGTCGTCGGCCGCATCTGAGAGGACGCGACCGCCGTTCGACGGCTCGGCAAGAGCCCCGAAGAGCCGCAAAGAGCCCCGAAAGAGCCGCCCCGGCCCCCGTCGGGGCCCCTCGGACCAGGCCGGTATCAGAAAGTTGCCCCCGCGATCGCCCAAGGGTCGCGGGGCACTGGTGTCGGCCTACTACCCTTGAGACGTGACTATTCGCCTGCACGACACCAGCGCCCGGCAGATCCGTGACTTCGTCCCGCTCACAGCGGGCTGTGTCTCGATCTACCTCTGTGGCGCTACCGTCCAGGCCGCACCGCACATCGGGCACATCCGTTCCGGGCTGAACTTCGACATCATGCGCCGCTGGTTCACCTACCGCGGCTACGACGTGACGTTCATCCGGAACGTCACCGACATCGACGACAAGATCATCAAGAAGTCCGCCGAACAGGACCGCCCCTGGTGGTCGATCGGTTACGAGAACGAGCGCGCGTTCAACGACGGCTACGACGCGCTGGGCTGCCTGCCGCCCACCTACGAGCCCCGTGCCACCGGTCACATCACCGAGATGATCGAGATGATGCGCGGCCTCATCGAGCGCGGCCACGCCTACGAGGCGGACGGCAACGTCTACTTCGACGTCCGGTCCCTCCCCGGCTATCTGGAGCTTTCCAACCAGGAGCTGGACGACCTGCGCCAGCCCTCCGGCGAGGGCGAGACCGGCAAGCGCGACCAGCGGGACTTCGCCATGTGGAAGGCGGCCAAGCCGGGCGAGCCCAGCTGGGAGACCCCCTGGGGCCGCGGCCGGCCCGGCTGGCACCTGGAGTGCTCCGCGATGGCCCACAAGTACCTGGGCTCCGCCTTCGACATCCACGGCGGCGGGCTGGACCTGATCTTCCCGCACCACGAGAACGAGATCGCCCAGGCCAAGGCGTACGGCGACGCCTTCGCCAACTACTGGGTGCACAACGCCTGGGTCACCATGGCCGGCGAGAAGATGTCCAAGTCGCTCGGCAACTCCGTCCTCGTGAGCGAGATGGTCAAGCACTGGCGCCCCATCGTCCTGCGCTACTACCTGGGCACCCCGCACTACCGGTCGATGATCGAGTTCAGCGAGGAGGCCCTGCGCGAGGCCGAGTCCGCGTTCGCGCGGATCGAGGGCTTCGTGCAGCGCGTCACCGAGAAGGCGGGGGAGGTCGTCGCCCCCGCCGCCGAGGTGCCGCCCGCCTTCGCCGAGGCGATGGACGAGGACCTGGGCGTGCCGCAGGCCCTCGCGATCGTCCACACCACCGTCCGCCAGGGCAACAGCGCGCTCGCCGCCGACGACAAGGAAGCCGCCGTCGCCCGCCTCGCCGAGGTCCGGGCCATGCTCGGCGTCCTCGGACTCGATCCGCTCGACGAGCACTGGGCGGGCGAGGGGGACCGGGGTGAGGACCTCCACGGCGTCGTCGACACCCTCGTACGCCTGGTCCTCGACCAGCGGCAGTCTGCCCGGGCCCGTAAGGACTGGACCGCCGCCGACGCCATCCGCGACCAGCTCAACCAGTCCGGACTCGTCATCGAGGACAGCGCCAACGGTCCCCGGTGGACGCTCGGCGCCCGCTGAGCACCTTTCGGCACCGGTCCGACCGGCGCGAATGTGCCGCCCGGCGCTCCGGGCGGCACACTGCACTTATACGTATGCACGTCTGAAAGCAACGAAACAGGTAGGTCATGGCCGGGAACAGCCAGCGCAGGAACCGCCGCACGTCCAACAAGAAGGGCATGCAGGTCGGCAGCGGTGGTCAGCGACGCCGTGGTCTCGAAGGCAAGGGACCCACGCCGCCCGCCTCCGCCCGCAAGGGACACAAGAAGAACCGCATCGCCGGCGCCCAGGCCAAGCAGGCCGCAGCCCGCCGCCCCGCGCCCCGGCGCGGCGGCGTCAAGGGCACCTCCGAGATGGTCGTGGGCCGCAACCCGGTCTACGAGGCCCTGCGCGACGGTGTGCCCGCCACCACCCTCTACGTCCAGCAGTACATCGACAACGACGAGCGCGTCCGCGACGCCCTCAAGCTCGCGGGCGAGCGCGGCAACATCAACCTGATGGAGGCCCCGCGCCCCGAGCTGGACCGGATGACGAACGGCCTGAACCACCAGGGCCTCGTCCTCCAGGTCCCGCCGTACGAGTACGCGCACCCGGAGGACCTCACCGCCGCCGCGTACGACAACAACGAGGACCCGCTGATCGTCGCCCTCGACGGCGTCACGGACCCCCGCAACCTCGGCGCGATCGTCCGCTCGGTCTCCGCGTTCGGCGGCCACGGCGTGGTCGTCCCCGAGCGCCGCGCGGCCGGCATGACCGCCGGAGCGTGGAAGTCCTCCGCCGGTACGGCGGCCCGCACCCCGGTCTCCCGGGTCACCAACCTGACCCGCGCCCTGGAGGGCTACCAGAAGGCCGGCCTCACCGTCGTCGGCCTCGCCGCCGACGGCGAGCACACGGTCGAGGACCTGGAGCAGCTGGCCGGCCCGGTCGTCATCGTCATCGGCAGCGAGGGCAAGGGACTCGGCCGCCTCGTCGGCGAGACCTGCGACTACCGCGTCCGGATCTCCATGCCGGGCGGCGCCGAATCGCTCAACGCCGGTGTCGCGGCGGGCATCGTCCTGTACGAGGTGGCGCGCCGCCGCGCATAGCGGAACCGGCCGGGTACGACGTCTCGGGACCGGCCGGGTACGACGTCTCGGGACCGGCCGCCGGTACGACGTTCCGGGACCGGCCGCCGGTACGGCGTTCCGGGACCGGCCGCCGGTGAACCGGCCGTAGGTACGGCGTTCGCGCGGTGACAGCCTCGGCGACGGGCTCGCCCTCCTGCCGAGTTGACGCGCGAACGCCGAACAGGGTTCCAAGATGCCCGAGTTTGGCCGGATGTTGACGGGTCTCGGACACATCGGGCCTGTCAAGGCAGTGTCCTAAGCACCCATCACTCGGTTAGATGAGTGTGGACACCAGAACGCCTCGGTTCGACGAGCAACCCGCCCTGAGCATGACCAAGGTGGACAGCGACCCCGCGCAGGTCATCGTCAACCACGCCAGCTTCCGGGTGCAGCTCGCCCCGGGCCAGCGCGCACGGCTGCGCGGTCTCGCGGACACGGCCCGCATTCCCGCCATGAGCGGTGCCGGCGGCGGCCGCAGGCGGGCACCGGTCGTCTGGAGCGGCAGATCGGCCCCGGGCGACCCCGGCGCCACCGGCCTCCTCCAGGCCGTACGCAACTCCACCGCAGGCCACCTCGACACCGCGCTCACCGCCGGGGCCGCGGACAGCCACGCGGCGGGCGCGACCCAGGTCATCCCGCTCCTGGAGGAGACGCAGCCCAACCCCCTACTGACCGCCCCGCAGCAGCCCGGCCGCACCGGACCCCTCCTGCCGCCCATGCGCCAGGCCGTCGGCGCGTACGACTCCGTCGACGACGAACCGGACACCCCCGGTACCGGCGACGGCGACGGCGACGAGGAGACCTCCGAGGCCCGCGCCCGACGCCACGGCAACGACCCCGTCCGGCACGCCTACTACCCCGGCCACCGGATGAACCTCGGCGTCGTCCTGCTGCCCATGCGGGTCCTCCTCGGCTTCATCTCCATCTACGCCGGCATGGGCAAGCTCTGCGACCCCGTCTACTTCGACGGCGGCGAACGCGGCTCCATGGTCAAGTGGCTGACCTCGCTGCACCCCTGGGCACTCGCCGAACCGCTGCGCGACTTCGCCCTCTCCCACCCGGTCGGCGCCGGCCTGACCGTCGCCTTCCTCCAGGTCGTCGTCGGCGTCCTCACCGTCCTCGGCCTCTGGCAGCGCGTCGCCGCCTCAGTCGGCGCCCTGCTCTCCGCCGCCCTTCTGGTGACCGTCAGCTGGCGCACCGTCGCCGTGTACGACGCCCCCGACATCATCCTCCTGGCCGCCTGGAGTCCCCTGATCATCGCGGGCGCCCCCGTCTACTCCGTCGACGGACGCCTCGCCGGAGAGGCCTGGCGCAGGCTAGGCCCCCGGTCCGAGATCTGGGACCTGCGCCGCCGCGTCCTGCGCCGCGGAACCGTCGTCGCCAGCGTCGTCGTCGGCCTCACCCTCCTCATCGGCTCCATCCTCGGCGGCGCCGTCCGCTCCACCGAGGTCGTCACCGTCCCCGGCCGCAACGACAACCCCACCAACCGCCTCCCCGGCATGCCGCTCCCCCAGGAGTCCACCGGCGAACGCCAGGCCTCCCGCACCCCCCAGGAGCAGGAGCGCCGCCCCGAGCCCACCCGCTCCGGCGAAGCCACCACGCCCGCCACCGGCGGCCAGGCCACCACCCCCGGCGCCACCCGCGACTCCGGCGGCGGCCAGACCACCGGAACCGGCGCCCAGCCCAGCCAGACCCAGGGCGCCGGCCAGGAGCCCCCGCAGCAGACCACCCCCCAGCAGCCCCCCGCCGCCACCAGCGCCGGCCCCACCTCCTCCGGCTCCACCGGCGGCGACGGCTCCACCGGCGGCGCCGCGGAACCCGAAGCCCCGCCCACCACCACCGGCGGCGGCGGCGAAGGCACCACATCCGGCGGCTCGACCGGCGGCGGCCGCAACCCCATCGGCGGCCTCCTCGGCTGACCCCCAAGCAACAGCGAGGGGCGGCCCCCACCCGGCTTCGGGTGGGGGCCGCCCCTCGTGCCGTACGGGTCAGCTGCCGCCCTGAGCCCCCAGCTCACGCGCCGCCTCGGTCAGGTCCTTCGCCGTGTCGATCGCCCGCCAGTACGCCCCGTGAGGCAGCGGATATCCCGCCAGCCGCCGCTCGCGTGCCAGCCGCGGGAACGTCGTCCGCTCATGGTCGCCCTGATCCGGCAGCATCCCCGTGAAGGCGGGGGAGAACACGTACACGCCCGCATTGATCAGATACGGCGAAGGCGGCGACTCGATGAAGTCCGTGATGTGGCCGAACGCGTCCGTCTCCACCGCACCCCACGGAATCCGGGGCCGGGCGAGAGCCAGCGTGGCCGTGGCGTCACGCTCCGCGTGGAACGCGGCCATCTCGCGCAACGAGAATCGCGTCCAGATGTCCCCGTTGGTGGCATACCAGGGCTGCTCCGGGTCGGGCAGCCGCTGCGCCGCGTACTTCAGCCCGCCGCCACGGCCCAACGGCTCCTCCTCCACCACGGTCGTGACCCGCAGCGGCAGCACGGCGGACTCCAGCCACTCCTGGAGCACCTCGGCGAGATGCCCGCAGGAGACCACGGCGTCGCTCACGCCCTCGGCAGCCAGCCAGGAAAGCTGATGGCCGATGATCGGAGTCCCGGTACCCGGGATCTCGACCATCGGCTTCGGGCGGTCATCGGTGTACGGCCGCAGCCGCGACCCCTGGCCACCGGCGAGGATCACGGCCTGCGTCGGATACGTATGCATGGCACGCACGATATGCGGTGCCCGCACGCAGCAGCGGCTGCCGCCGCCCGACAGTGGCAGGGCAACGGCAGCTCCGCACGGCTCCGAACGGCTCGGCTCAGCTGAACTGAGCGACCCCCGAGGCGAACGAGGTGTCGCAGACGGGGCGGGAGAAGCGCTGCGCGCGCGTCGGGCCGTACTGCTCGACCGCGGCCTTGCCGAGCGCCCGCGCGATCGACATGCAGTGGCGGGCCAGCGACGGGCGCTGCTCGACGGCACGCTGGAGGCCCGTGAGCGCGGTGCCCGGGTCCTTCTCCTGGAGCTCGACGAGCAGCTTGTCGCGCAGGATGTCCTGGGCTGCGCGGGGCTTCGCCGGCTTGGACACGGTCTCCGAGGAGGCGGCCAGCAGCGTGGAGTCATTGTCCGTTGCCGCCCACGGAACGCTGGTGACCGCGAGGGTCCCGGAGAGCACCATGACGACGGGCAGGACGAGGGCGAAGGATCGGCCGATGCGCCGAGCGGTGTGGGTCACGCAGCGAGCGTAGCGGTCGGTGGTGGCTTGGTGACCTTTCGTCACTCCCCCGGGGGATGGTTCGACGCGTCCTTTCGAATGCCGGGTTGACGAACCAGGGGGAAATGCCCTGTCTGCCGGGGTATTTGACGCCGCCTCGCACCGAAACCCAAACACGCCCCGCGCCACGCAAACGGCCCCGCGCCCTCCTTGAAGGGGAACGCGGGGCCGAGCGATGTGAGGGCGTCAGTTGGTGAGGCGCTCACCGGTCGACGTCGCGAAGACGTGCAGCTCGTCCGGGCGCGGCACGACGTGCAGCTCCGTGCCCTTCTCCGGCACGGCACGGCCACCGACACGGACGACCAGGTCCTGGTGCTCGCCGGCGACCTGCGCGGCACCGTAGACGAACCCGTCGGCGCCGAGCTCCTCGACGACGTTCACGGAGACGGCGAGACCGGCCGGCCGGTCCGAGGAGTCCTTGGTCAGGGCCTTCGCGGCGGCGCCACCGTGCTCGACGATGTCGAAGTGCTCGGGGCGGATGCCGACCGTGACGGTCGTGTCACCGCGGTCCGCCGCGGCGGACAGCGCCTCACGCGAGACCGGGACGACGCTGTTGCCGAACTTGACGCCACCGTCGGTGATCGGGACCTCGACGAGGTTCATCGCGGGGGAGCCGATGAAGCCGGCGACGAAGAGGTTCGCCGGGCGGTCGTACATGTTGCGCGGCGAGTCGACCTGCTGCAGCAGCCCGTCCTTCAGCACCGCGACCCGGTCGCCCATGGTGAGGGCCTCGACCTGGTCGTGGGTGACGTACACGGTGGTGATGCCGAGGCGGCGCTGCAGCGAGGCGATCTGCGTACGCGTGGAGACGCGGAGCTTGGCGTCGAGGTTCGACAGCGGCTCGTCCATGAGGAAGACCTGCGGCTCCCGCACGATGGCCCGGCCCATCGCCACACGCTGACGCTGACCACCGGAGAGCGCCTTCGGCTTGCGGTCCAGGTAGTCGGTGAGGTCCAGCATCTTGGCGGCCTCTTCGACCTTCGCCCGGATGTCGGTCTTGTTCACACCGGCGATCTTCAGCGCGAAGCCCATGTTGTCCGCGACGGACATGTGCGGGTAGAGCGCGTAGTTCTGGAACACCATGGCGATGTCCCGGTCCTTCGGCGGCAGGTGCGTGACGTCTCGGTCACCGATGCGGATGGCACCACCGTTGACGTCCTCGAGACCCGCGAGCATGCGCAGGGAGGTCGACTTGCCACAACCGGAAGGACCGACGAGGACGAGGAACTCACCGTCCGCGATGTCGATCTCGAGCTGGTCCACAGCCGGCTTCGTGGAGCCGGGGTAGACGCGGGACGCCTTGTCGAACGTGACACTGGCCATGCTGAATCTTCTCCTCCACCGGCAGGAACGTGCCGGACGATCCGAGTAGGGAGTGGTCTGGTCCACTTGAGTGAACCTGCCGTGACGCTACCTGGCCTTTCCCGATCTGTCAGTAGTCCGGGGCACAGGAAAAACGGGAACGGGCGGGTGCGCGGTTGGTTACACTGCTCCGGCACGCCTCCTTAGCTCAGCTGGCCAGAGCAACGCACTTGTAATGCGTAGGTCGTCGGTTCGAATCCGACAGGGGGCCCAGCGTGAAGCCCAGGTCAGGTCCGTTCTGGCCTGGGCTTTTTGTTGGTTCGTCGCGGTGATCCAGGAGCCTGGGCCGCGCTCTTTGCGCCGATCGTCAGCTCTGCCTCTTCACCCGCTCCCGCGCATGCGCGGACGGTCCATGTGTGGGCGTCGACAGCCCGTGCCCGCGCCGGTCGTGTACGCCGGGACCTTGAGGACCGGGCCCGCCGGGGTCTCCGTGCGCAGTTCCGCGTCCGTGGCCGCTCCGTCGGGGAAGCGCAGGTAGACGTCGACCGGGTGCGGGGTCGCTGCAGAGGCGGCGGGGTCGGGCAGGCCCTGGAGGCGGCAGCGGGCTCCTGGGAAGAGGTGGGTGTGGCTGCAGGTCGCCAGGAATGAGGTGGCGTCGTTCGGTTCCATGGGGGGCTCCGGCGATGGGTGGGGTGGCCTTGCCTGGTTCTGCCTGCCTACGGGGTGGCGATCAGCTGGGGCCGGCTTTCGCCCGTGTCGTGCGGCCGCTCTCCGTGAATTCCGCGATCTCCCACGGGGAAGGCAGCGGTCGGGCGGTTCGTCGGCGAGGCGGCAGAGGTCCTGTACCGCCGCGCAGGCCGCTACCCCCACCGGCACGCCCCTCCCGAACAGATCCCGGACCGCGGCCGGGAACTTCTGGCGTGACGGCCTCGGCAACCCCGAGCACCGGATCGACAAGGTGGGCGTGCTGGTCGCGGAGGAGAAGTCCTAGCAGGTCAGTGACGGCCCGAGATGCGGTCCGCCGCCTTCGCGATCGGGTCGGTGCCGGGGCGCGGTGAGGTCGTCTCGCGGCGGTCGGCGGCGCGGTAGGCGGCGTACAGTCCGTGGACGCCGAGCCAGCGGAAGGGTTCGGGCTCCCAGCGGCGGACCTTGTGGTTGACCCAGGGGAGGGCCGTCAGGTCGGTGGGGCCCGCCTGGCCGGAGTCCTGCTGGATCAGGTCGCGCAGGGTGCGGGCGGCGAGGTTGGCGGTGGCGACGCCGGAGCCGACGTACCCGCCCGCCCAGCCGAGCCCCGTGGAGCGGTCCAGGGTGACGGTGGCGCACCAGTCGCGGGGGACGCCGAGGACGCCGGACCAGGCATGGTCGATGCGGACGCCCGCCGTGGTGGGGAAGAGGCGGACCAGCAGGTCGCGCAGGGCGGTGATGGTGGCGGGCTGGGTGCGGCCGTCGTTGTCGGTGGCGGAGCCGTAGCGGTAGGGGTAGCCGCGGCCGCCGATCGCGATGCGGTCGTCGGCGGTGCGCTGGGCGTAGAGGTAGGCGTGGGCCATGTCGCCGAGGGTCTCGCGGCCCTCCCAGCCGATGGTGTCCCAGATGCGGGCGGGGAGGGGTTCGGTGGCGATCATGGAGGAGTTCATCGGTAGCCAGGTCCGCTTGAGCCCCTTGAGGCCCGCCGTGAAGCCCTCGGTGCAGCGCAGGATGTAGGGGGCGCGGACCGTGCCGTACGGGGTGACGGCGTGCTTGGGCTTGATCTCGGTGACCGGTGTCGACTCGTGGATGGTGACGCCGAGCGCCTCGACGGCGTCCGCGAGGCCCTTGACCAGCTTGGCGGGGTGGAGGCGGGCGCCGTGCGGGGTCCAGGTGGAGCCGACGGCCCCGGTGACGTGGACGCGCTCGGCGGTCTCGCGGGCGCCGCGCAGGACCCGGTCACTCTCTCCGAAGGCGATCTCGACGCTGTGGAAGTCCTTGAGGCGGGCGAGCTGCGCCGGGGTGTGGGCGATCTCCAGGACGCCGCCCTGGTGGATGTCGGCGTCGATCTTCTCCTCGGCGGCCACCCGGACGACCTCGCCGACCGTCTCGTTCATCGCCTTCTGGAGCCGTACGGCGGCGTCGTGGCCGTGCAGCTCGGCGTACCGCTCGCGGCCCGCGATGCCGTTGTACAGCCAGCCGCCGTTGCGGCCGGAGGCCCCGTAACCGCAGAACTTGGCCTCCAGCACGGTGATGTTGAGGAAGGGGACGGCCTTCTTCAGGTAGTACGCGGTCCAGAGCCCCGTGTAGCCGCCGCCGACGATGCAGACGTCGGCGCTCGCGTCGCCGGGGAGGGGTTCGCGGGGGGCCGGTGTGCCCTCCTGCGCGTACCAGAACGATATGCCGCCGTTGACGGTACTGACGGTGCTCATGATGCCCCTGGTGTCCCTGTCCGGTGTGCCGGTGTCCGGTGCCCGGTGTGATGCCGAGCGTATGTGTGGCGTGACGTTACTGCGCGGCGGGTGTTGGCGGCCGACTGAGGGGCCTGGTCCTGCCGGATGGCCCAGGCGAGGACCTCCTCACCGACCAGGGCGGCCTCGACGTGCGCGGCGGCGGCGACGGCGCGCCGGCGCAGGGTGCCGAGCCGGTGTTCGGCGGGCGACATCCGGTGCAGGACGACGGCGGTGACGAAGAGGACCGTCAGCCAGGTGTACGTGCCGGGGGCGGTGGTGACCCGGTGGCGTACGGCGGTGGGGCCCGGCTGTTTCCGGGGCGTGGTCCGACTGACGCTACGCCTCTAGGATCCAGGCGTGATGGACATCCCGGACGAACTGATCGCCACTCAGTACGCATACAACGGGGCGGCCGGGCGGGCCTTCGTCGCCGCGCTGCCGGGCCTCGCCGGCCGGTTCCTGGAGGAGTGGGGGCTGCGGCGGGACGGGTCCGCGATGTACGGCATGTGCGCGCTGGTCCTGCCGGTGGTGCGGGAGGCGGACGGGGTGCCGGCCGCGCTGAAGCTCCAGTTGGTGGACGAGGAGACGGTGGGCGAGCCGGTCGCGCTGCGGGCGTGGGGTGCGGCGGGGGCCGGGGCCGTGGGGGTGCTCGGCCACGACCCGGGGACGGGGGCGCTGCTGCTGGAACGGCTGGACGAGGGGCGGCCGTTGTCGTGGGTGGCCGGGGGCGGCGGGGTTCCCGCTGGGAGCCGCCTCGTGGGTGGGGTGGCCGATGCCCGGCGCGCGGTGACGGTGCTCGGTGGGGTGCTGGCCCGGCTGGCGGCGGTGCCCGCGCCGGAGGGGCTGCGCACGCTGGGCCGTGCGGTGGAGCGGATGCTGGCGGCGGCTCCGGATGCGGTGGGGCGGCTGGCCGACGCCTCGGAGCGGCGGCTGCTCGCGGACTGCGCGGCGGCGGTGCGGGAGGTGGCGGGCGAGCCGGGGGACCGGTTGCTCCACTGGGACCTGCACTACGACAACATCCTGGCGGGGCGTGCGGACGCGGGGCGTGCGGGGGAGTGGGTGGCGCTCGACCCCAAGCCGCTGGTGGGGGACCCGGGGTTCGAGCTGTTCCCTGCGCTGGACAACCTGTTCGACGCCGGGGAGGTGGTGTGGCGGTTCGACGCGTTGACGGAGGCGCTGGGCATGGACCGGGACCGGGGGCGGGCGCGGGCCTGGACGCTGGGGCGGGTGCTCCAGAACGCGGTGTGGGCGGTCGGGGACGGGGAGCGTGAACTGGCGCCGGACCATGCGGAGATCGCGCGGCGGTTGCTGCGGATGCGGTGAGGGGTGCGCCGGGGAGGACTGTCTACGCTGACCCCATGATCCGTACCGCTACGCCTGACGACGTCCCTGTCCTGCACGCCCTGGTGCGTGAACTCGCCGCGTACGAGAAGGCTCTCGACGAGGTGGTCGCCTCCGAGGAGCAGCTGAGGGAGGCGCTGTTCGGCGAGCGGCCCGCCGCCTACGCACATGTGGCGACGGCCGACGGCGGCGGCGAGGTGGTCGGCTTCGCCCTGTGGTTCCTGAACTTCTCCACCTGGCGCGGGGTGCACGGCATCTACCTGGAGGACCTGTACGTCCGCCCGGACCGGCGCGGCGGCGGGCATGGCAAGGCGCTGCTTGCGGAGCTGGCGCGGATCTGTGTGGAGCGCGGGTACGAGCGGCTGGAGTGGTCGGTGCTGAACTGGAACGCTCCGTCCATCGCGTTCTACGAGTCCCTGGGCGCGCGGCCGCAGGACGAGTGGACGGTGTACCGGCTGACGGACGGGGCGCTGGCGCGGCTGGGGACGGCGGGCGATCGTCTGGGGGCCTGAGGTCCGGCGGCGTACGGCGTTACGGCTCCAGCACCACCTTGCCGATCGTGCCTCGCGTCTCCAGGGCGCGGTGGGCGGCGGCCGCATCGGCGAGTGGGTAGCGCTGGACGGCGGGGCGCAGCCGGCCGGCGGCCGCCTCGGTGAGGGCGTGGGTCTCCAGGGTGTACGACCGGTCCGCTACGGGCCAGTTCGCCGGGCGTACGGGTGCCGGTGTTGCTGTAAATGCGCTCCATGGCTGGAACTCCTTCGCCTTTCGATGACGCGACGGATCGGAGGGGGTGGCGCGTGACATCCGGCCGTCTGACATCGGTCCGCGTGACCGGAGGTCGTGGGGCGTTGTCAGTGGGGTACGTCACGATGGGGGCATGGCATCGAGCGCGGGCAGGACGACCAGGTCGGCCGGGACCAAGAAAGACACCGTCGCGGCGGCTCGCCGCCCGGACGTGCGGCTCCCGCCGCTTCTTCCGTTCGCCGGCGAGGGCCTGGAGCCGGACGGCGACTACGACGGGGTGCGGTTCGACGGGGTCGATCTCGCGGACGCGTCGGGGGCGGGCGCGCGGTTCATGGACTGCGCGCTGGACGGCTGCGCCCTGGACCGTACGGGGCTGGCGCGGGCCCGTTTCATGGACTCGATGCTGACGGGCGTACGGGGCGTGGGCACCGATCTCGCGGGGGCGTCGCTGCGGGACGTGGAGGTGGTGGACGCGCGGCTGGGCGGGGTGCAGCTGCACGGGGCGGTGCTGGAGCGGGTGGTGGTGCGCGGCGGGAAGATCGACTACCTGAATCTGCGCAAGGCCCGGCTGAAGGACGTGGTCTTCGAGGGGTGTGTGCTTTCCGAGCCCGACTTCGGTGAGGCGCACCTGGTGCGGGTGGAGTTCCGGGACTGCGTGCTGAAGCGGGCCGACTTCAGCGCGGTGCGGATGGAGTCCGTGGACCTGCGGACGGTGGCCGAGCTGGACATCGCGCGGGGTGTGGAGCGGCTGGCGGGTGCGGTGATCAGCCCGGCGCAGCTGATGGAGCTGGCCCCGGCGTTCGCGGCGCAGATCGGGGTGCGGGTGGAGGGCTGAGGGGGCCGCGGGAGGCGGTCACATACGGGGGAAGCGGGCCTGGAGGTCCCAGATCACGGGGTTGTCGGCGAGGCCGTCGTGCAGGTCGGCCAGGTCGGCGATCAGGTCGTGCAGGAAGTCACGGGCCTCGCGGCGCAGCAGGGAGTGGCTGAAGGTGAGCGGGGGCTCGTCGCCGGGCATCCAGTCCGCCTCGACGTCGACCCAGCCGAAGCGCCGCTCGAAGATCATGACGTCCGAGGACTCGGTGAAGTCCAGCTCCGCGTACTGCCGCCGGTGCGAGCGGTTGCCGCGGGGGTCCTGGTCGATCTGCTCGACGATGTCGCACAGCGCCCACGCGAAGTCGAGCACCGGAACCCATCCCCAGGCTGTGGACACCTCGCGGTCCGCCTTGGTGTCCGCGAGGTAGACGTCGCCGGAGAACAGATCGTGCCGCAGCGCGCGGACGTCCGCGCGGCGGTAGTCGGTCTGCGGGGGGTCGGGGAAGCGGCGGGAGAGGGAGTAGCCGATGTCGAGCACGGATCGATGGTGTCATGCCCGGGGGTGGGGCTGACACGATCGGATGAAGCGAGCCGGATATGGATATGGCATATGCCGACAGTATCTAGCCTCCGACATATGGTCAGTTCGCCTCACGAGGCTCATCACCGGATCTTCCAGGAGAATCCGGGCTTGTTCGCGAGTGCCTTCCGCACCTTGGGCATCCCCTTCCCGGAGCCCGTCGCGGTGTCGCTCATGGACACGGATCTCACGGAGATCAGACCGCTCGAACGGCACGTGGACACCCTGCTGCGCATCGAGCTGGCCGGTGGCGACTGCCTCCTGCTGGCGATCGAGGCCCAGGGCAAGAAGGACCCGGACTAGCGGAGCAGCTGGGCCTACTACCTCGCCCACCTCTACGCGAAGTTCCGCTACCCGTGCGTGCTGCTGGTCGTCTGCCGGGACAAGGGGACGGCGGAGTGGGCGGCCGAGCCCATCCGCATCGGCCTGGAGAGCCGCCCGAGCCTGGTCGCCTACCCCCTTGTGCTCGGGCCGCACAACGTGCCCATGGTCACGGACGCCACCAGGGCGGCGGACGACATCCCGATGGCCGTTCTCTCCGCGATCACTCATAGTAACGATCGCGACATCGCTGCCATACTGGAGGCTCTCGCCAAGGCGCTCCTGGCCATGGACGCCGATGCCGCAGCGGTCTTCGCCGAATTCACCGAGGCGGGTCTGGGAGCCACCCGGGCCCGTGAGATCTGGAGGAACCTGATGGGCACTGGTCTCAGTCACTTCCGCGGCATCGTCGCCGAGAGCTTCCGCGATGAAGGCCGCGTCGAAGGCCGCGTCGAAGGACGGGCCGGGGACATTCTGCGGATTCTCACGGTGCGCGGTGTGTCCGTCCCGGACGAGGCACGGCAGCGCGTCACCGCCTGCACGGACCTCGCGGTACTCGATGTGTGGTTCGAGCGGGCCATCACCGCGCCCACCGCCGACGCGGTGTTCGGCGAGCGCTGATCCCGGAGGCGGGAGAGTCGCACGGCGTCGTCAGTCGGACACCGCTGCGATGAGGTGGAACGGTGTGGCCGCCGTGAGTGGGGTGATCGCCGTGAGGGTCAGGCCGCCGCGGCGGCACACCTCCGCGAAGTCCTCGCGGGTGCGCTCCCTGCCGCCCACGTCGACCAGCATGTTGAGGTCGCTCGGGTAGATGGAGACATCGGCGGGGCTCCTGCAGCCCGCCTCGTGAGGAAAGCGTCGAGATGGCAGACCTCCCAGCCGTTCTCGGCATCCCGGCCCAGGGGGACGGGTCCCCTCCGCTGCCTGCGCATGCTTCTACCTCGCGGACTTCGGCGCGTCCGTCCTGGACGAATGTTCCTTCGGTCCGTGGGCCCGTCCCGCCGGCGTCTACGGCAGCAGCCGTTGCTCCTTCGCCACCGACACCGCTCCCGCGCGGGTGTCGACGCCGAGCTTGTCGTAGATGCGGCCCAGGTGGGTCTTGACCGTGGCCTCGCTGATGAACAGGGCGCGTGCGATGTCGCGGTTGCCGAGGCCCTGGGAGAGCTGGGCCAGGATGTCGCGCTCCCGGTCGGTGAGGGTGGGGCGGGGGCTGCGCATCCGGGCCATGACCCGGCTGGCGACGGGGGCCGAGAGCGTGGTGCGGCCCTGGGCGGCCGAGCGGATGGCGGCGAAGAGTTCCTCCGGGCGTTCCGCCTTCAGCAGGTAGCCGGTGGCGCCGGCCTCGATGGCGCGGGTGATGTCGGCGTCGGTGTCGTACGTGGTCAGCACCAGGACGTGGACCGTGCCGTCGGCGGCGATGCGGCGGGTCGCCTCGACGCCGTCGATGCCCGCACCGAGCTGGAGGTCCATGAGGACGACGTCCGGGGTGAGGCGGGCGGCGAGCGCCACGGCCTCCTCGCCGCTGCCCGCCTCGCCGACGACCTCGATGTCCGGTTCGCTGCCGAGGAGGGCCAGGAGGCCGGCGCGGACGACCGCGTGGTCGTCGCAGAGGAGGATGCGTACGGGCGCGGGGGGCGGGGTTGCTTTGCCGCTCACGTGGGGTCCTCCGGGGTGGTGAGGGCGGTGGGCGCGAGCGGGATCTCGGCCGAGAGCACCGTGCCCTCGCCCGGTGCCGACTCGATCCTCAGCGTTCCGCCGAGCTGGTGCACGCGGGCCCGCATCGCTGGGAGCCCATGACCTCGTACGGCATGTTCGTCACGTGGGCCGGCCTGGCCCACCGTGAAGCCGCGGCCGTTGTCACCGACGTCCAGGACCACCCGGTCGTCCAGGTGGGTCAGCGTCAGCCCCGCGCCGGTGGCCCCGGAGTGCTCCCGTACGTTGGCGAGGGCCCCCTGGGCGATGCGCAGCAGGGCGGACTGCACCCGGTCCGGCAGCGGGGCGTGCGGGGTGCCCTCCACATGGCAGCGGACGGTGGGTGTTCCCTGCCCCTGGGCCGTCTCGCGGGCCGCAAGTGCGTGCAGGGCCGCCTCCAGGCCGCCGCCCTCCGCCAGGTCGGCCGGCGCCAGGTCGTGGACGAAGCGGCGGGCCTCGGCGAGGTTGCGTTCCGCGATGCCGGTGGCCGTACGGACGTGGCGGCGGGCGGCGTCCGGGTCGGTGGTCCAGGTGCGGTCGGCCGCCTGGAGCAGCATCTGCTGGCTGGACAGACCCTGCGCGAGGGTGTCGTGGATCTCCATGGAGAGCCGCTGGCGCTCGGCGAGGGTCCCCGCACGCCGCTCGGTGGCGGCCAGTTCGCGCCGGGTGCGCAGCAGGTCGTCGATCAGCTCGCGCCGGCGGGCCGCCAGTTCCCGTTGGCGTACGGCCTGCCGCTGCATATGGACGAAGACGGCCGTCGCGACGGCCGCCACGGCGGGCGGGGCCAGCACCAGGTTCGGGTCGAATCCGGTGGCCAGGCGCAGTTGGGCGGCCACCACGAAGCCGGTCAGCAGGGCGACCAGCGCGAGGGCCGCGCGCGGCGGCAGGATGCGCAGTCCGGTGTAGAAGAGCGGCACCGCGCACCACGCGAAGCTCGGCGCGAGGACGACCAGCACCATCCAGACGAGGACGAGGACCCCGAGCCAGGTGAGCCGGCGAGGGGTGGGGCGCGAGCCGAGGACGGGCCCCAGGAGGTAGAGCACCGCCAGGGCGACCGACAGCGCGATGATCCACGGCGTGCGGGCCTCGCCGGGGTGGCGCATCAGGAACCGGGCCAGCGAGGCGCCCAGGAGCAGGAAGAACGCGGCGTGCATGAGGAGCGCGAGCCAGCGGGCGTCGGGGTCGGGGCCGGTGGGCCCGTCCCTTTCCGCGTCCCGCGGATCGCTGCCGTCCACCACTTACCTCGCGTTCCGTGTCGCCGGACCCGGTTGTCCTGCGTCGACCTGCTCAGATCACTCCATCGTGGCCCGGCCCGGCCACCCCCGCATCAACCGATCGGCTGACAGGGGCGTCAGCCGTCCCGCGCGCCCGTTGCAGCCGGTACGTCGACCGTACGGGGCCGGGTCCGCAGGGAGGATCGATGGCAGAGAGCGAAACACCCGGCCCTCCCGGGCCGCCCAACACCTACGGAGCCACCATGAAGAAGCTGTCGCTGCGTGCCCGCGTCCTCACCGGTACCGTCGCCGTCGCCGCCCTCGGGGCCGGGACCTTCGGCGCCGTCTCCGCGAGCGCCTCCGCCCCGGCCGCCGCCCCCGCCGCCGCGGTCAATGCCGACACGCACAACCGCAACCTCCAGCAGAGCACCCACCTCACCGTGGCCGCAGCCACCAAGGCCGCGCAGGCCACGCTGGACGCGGCGAAGAAGGAGAACCAGCGCGTCTCGGTCGCCGTCGTCGACCGCAACGGCAACACCATCGTCACGCTGCGGGGGGACGGCGCGGGCCCCCAGTCCCCCGAGTCGGCCGTGAAGAAGGGGTACACCGCCGTCTCCTGGAACGCCCCCACCTCCGAGCTGGCGGGACGCCTGGAGCAGGCCCCGAACCTGAAGGACATCCCCGGCACCCTGTTCCTCGCGGGCGGTGCCCCGGTGCAGGTCAAGGGCGCCCCCGTGGCGGGCATCGGCGTGGCGGGCGCGCCCAGCGGCGACCTCGACGAGAAGTTCGCCCAGGCGGGCGTCGCGGCCCTCGCCCGGTAGGCACGCAGGCACCCAGGCGCGCAGGCGCGCGCGGCACCCAGGCACGTGCGTTCGTACGCACGGAACGGAGAGGTCCATGAACGCCTTCCCAGCGCGCGGCCTCACGCTGGTGCTCGCCGCGGCCGCCGTCCTCGCCGGGTGTGCGACCGGCACGACGGAGGCCTCCCCGGACGCGACGGGAACGACCGCGCCCGCAACGACCGCGCCCGCAACGACCGGAACGGCCGCGACCGCCGCCCCGGACCCCTCCCGCGCCCCCGCCGGCCCCACCCCGCAAGGCACCCTCCTCGTCGCCGACTTCGGGAGCGACACCGTGACCTTCGTCGACCGAGGACGGGACGGGTCCGGGGAGGGCGGCGCCCCCATCGCCTCCGTCGAGGTCGGCACCGCCCCCTACGGGCTCGTCGTCGGCGAGGACGGGCGCGCCTGGGTCGCCACCGCCGAAGGCGTCGCCGTCGTGGACACGCAGCGGCGGACCCGGCTCGCGCTCATCCCGTACGGGACGGAGACCGGGCCGGTCACCACCGGCGAGTACCGCGGCGGGGGCATGGGCATCGCCCTGGCCCCCGACGGCCGGCACGTCTACGTCGGGGTCAACGTGCCCGGTGGCAACGGCACGGTGGAGGTCATCGACACCGCGACCCGCGAGGTCACCGGGACCGTTCCGGTCGGCCGCCGCCCCTTCGACGTGGACGTCTCACCGGACGGCCGCGAGGTGTACGCCACCGGACACGACTCCTTCGACGTGACGGTGGTGGACGCGGACACCTTGCGGGCCCGGCGCATGGAGGTCGCCCCCTACGGCACCGAGGGCGGGCTCGGCTCCTGGCTGAAGCCGCACTACGCCGTCGTACGCCCTCAGGACGGCAAGCTGCTGCTGCCGTTCGAGGGGGAGCGGCTCGCGGTCCTCGACCCGCGCACCGGCGAGGCGACCGTCGAACGCATGACCGCGAACACCCACCAGCACGGCGCGGCACTCGCCCCCGACGGCGCCCTCCTCGTCGTCGGCACCGGCCCGATCGGTGCGGACGACGAGGAGCCCTCGCTCACCGTCCGCACCCCCGGCGGCAAGGAGCGGGTCGTCCCGCTGGACGGGCCGCACGAAGACGTGGCGGTGTCGGCGGACGGCCGAACCGCCTACGTCACCGGCGGGTTCACCCGCGACGGCCACTGGAACGGGATCACCGTCGTCGACCTGAACGACGAGAAGAACAAGCCGGTCCGGCTGGAAGCAGGCAACCGACCCCTCGGTATCGCCGTCCTCTGAGGCGGGAGCCGTCCGCCCGTCCCCCGGGGCGGGCGGCTCCTCCCACGGTCCAGGGTCCACTGCCACGGCACCGCACCGGACCCGCCACCTAGGATCGACCGGTGAACCACCGCCCCCCGGCCCCCCGCCGACGCACCGCCCCCGCCGTCGCCCTCCTCCTCGCCCTCGCCCTCCCCGGCGCGGGCTGCTCCGGCGGGGTCGAGGGCTCCCCGGGCGCGGTCGGGCTGCGCGATCCGTACTTCCCGGGGCTCGGCAACGGCGGCTACGACGTCACCCACTACGGCCTGGAGCTCGACGTCGACCCGGCCGCCAACAGGCTGCGCGGCACGGCCACGATCACCGCGCGCGCCACCCAGGACCTGAGCGCCTTCCACCTCGACCTGGCCGGGCTCGATGTCGCGGGCGTCACCGTTGAGGGGCGCCGGGCGTCCGTGAACCGGGCGGGCAAGGAGCTGACGATCCGTCCGGGCGCCGCGGTGGAGGACCGGCTGCGCAAGGGGCGCACGTTCACCACCGTCGTGCGCTACTCCGGCTCCCCGCAGGCTCTCACCGACGCGGACGGCGGCAAGGAGGGCTGGCTGCGGACGGCGGACGGCGCGGTCGCCCTCGGTGAGCCGTCCGGTTCCATGGCCTGGTTCCCCGGCAACCACCACCCGAGCGACAAGGCCGCGTACGACATCGAGGTCACCGTTCCGGAAGGACTCGCGGCCGTCTCCAACGGGGAGCTGGTGTCCCGGAGCATCGCCGGCGGCCGTACCGCCTACCGGTGGCGCACCACCGAACCGATGGCGAGCTATCTGGCGACCGTCGCGGTGGGCCGGTTCACCACCCGGGAGTCGGTCACGCCCGAGGGCATCCGGCTGTTCACCGCCGTCGACCCGGAGTCGGCCGTCGCGAGCAAGGACGTACTGGAGGAGATCCCGGCCCTACTGAAGTGGTCGGCGGAGAAGTTCGGCCCCTATCCCTTCACCTCCGCGGGGGCGATCGTCGAGCGGAAGGGCGACTCCACATACGCGCTGGAGACCCAGAACCGGCCTGTCTTCCCCGGCCCGCCCGACACCGGGCTCCTCGTCCACGAGCTGGCCCACCAGTGGTTCGGGAACTCCGTCACCCCCGCGACCTGGCGGGACCTGTGGCTCAACGAGGGCTTCGCCACCTACGCGGAGTGGCTCTGGGCCGCCGACCACGACGACGTACCGGTCCAGGAGAGCTTCGAGACGGCGTACGCGGACGACGCCAACTGGGCGTTCCCGCCCGCCGATCCACCGGGCGCCGCCGATCTGTTCGATCCGCCGGTTTACGGGCGGGGCGCGATGGTCGTCCACCGGATCCGGCTCGCGATCGACGACGCGGCGTTCTTCGCCCTGGTCAGGGGATGGACGAAGGCGCACCGGCACCAGAACGCCTCGACCGGTGACTTCACCGCGTACGTGGAGAAGGAGACGGGCCAGGACCTCACCGAGCTGTGGGACGCCTGGCTGCACGGGGACAGCCGGCCGCCCGTGGAGGACCGACCGGCTTCCCGTACCCAGCGGTGATGGCTACGTGACGTTGACCCCGCTCCAGGTCGTCCTGTGGGGGACTACGGCAAAGAGCGTGCCACCGAATGAGCGCAGTTGACGGCGTGCCGACGATGACCTCACAAGTTTTTGACCAGCCCTTGTCCGACCGGGGCCCCCGGGTGCCCGGTAGTCGGTGGAGTGGCGTGACGTCGCTGTGCTCTACACGGTGCCGTCCACGTGAGTTGACGGCAGGTCACGCGCCCGCACGCACGGGAGCCCCCGGCCGCAGACGCGGCCGGGGGCTCCCGTGGAGATGTCGAGCGTTCGGGTCAGAGGTTGACGCCGAAGTCGCGGGCGATGCCGCTGAGGCCGGAGGCGTAACCCTGACCGACCGCGCGGAACTTCCACTCGGCACCGTTGCGGTAGAGCTCGCCGAAGACCATGGCGGTCTCGGTGGCGGCGTCCTCGCTCAGGTCGTAGCGGGCGATCTCGGCGCCGCCTGCCTGGTTGAGGATGCGGATGTACGCGTTGCGGACCTGGCCGAAGTTCTGGCTGCGGGTCTCGGCGTCGTAGATCGAGACCGGGAAGACGATCTTGTCCACGTCGGCCGGCAGGCCCGCCAGGTTGACGTTGATCTGCTCGTCGTCGCCCTCGCCCTCACCGGTGACGTTGTCACCGGTGTGCACGATGGTCTGGTCCGGCGTCGACTTGTTGTTGAAGAAGACGAAGTGACCGTCGGAGACGACCTTGCCGGCCGCGTTGACCGCGATCGCCGAGGCGTCGAGGTCGAAGTCGGTGCCGGTGGTGGTGCGGACGTCCCAGCCGAGGCCGACCGTGACGGCGGTCAGGCCCGGGGCCTCCTTGGTGAGCGAGACGTTGCCGCCCTTGGACAGGCTTACAGCCATGGGAAGTCCCTTTCCTCGTCGTGTGCGGGCATTCGTGCCATCACGAAAGCTACCGTCACCCGTCCTAACGCAGTCAGCAGACCATGAGGTTCCTGTTCTCTTTACTTTCTTTGCCGAACTTCCTCCTGAAGAGACCTCCTCCGAGCCCTTCTGAAGCGGCCTCAGGCGCAAAAGAAGGTGACGAACCGGGTGCGGGACGGGGAACATGGGTGTCATGTCCGGGCCCTATGTCATCCGCGGCTCGGTCTCCCTCCCGGAGGCCGAGCTCATGTGGCGTTTCTCGCGCTCCTCCGGGCCCGGAGGCCAGCACGTCAACACCAGCGACTCCCAGGTGGAGCTGCGCTTCGACCTCGCGGCGACCGACGCGTTCCCCGAGGTGTGGAAGGCGCGGGCGCTGGAGCGGCTGGCGGGCAGGCTGGTGGGCGGGGTGATCTCCGTACGGGCTTCCGAGCACCGCTCCCAGTGGCGCAACCGCGAGACGGCCGCCGTCCGGCTCGCCGCGCTCCTGGCCGAGGCCACGGCGCCGCCGCCCAAGCCGCGCATCAAGCGCAAGATCCCGCGCGGGATCAACGAGCGCAGGCTGCGCGAGAAGAAGCAGCGCGGCGACACCAAGCGCGGCCGCTCGGGCCGGGACTGGTGACGGCGGGCTCCACGCCCCGTCACCCCAGCGGCCGGTAGCACCCTCGGGGTCCGTTCAGCCCAGCTGCCGGTAGCGCCCCTTGAAGTACGTCAGCGGGTCCCCGTCCGGGCTCGGCAGTTCCGCCGTCAGCACGCGCCCGATCACCAGGGTGTGGTCTCCGGCCACCACGCGCTGTTCCGTACGGCACTCCAGTGTCGCCAGCGCCCCGTCGATCAGCGGCGCGTGCGTCACCTCGCCCCGCGTGTACGCCAGGTCCTGGAAGAGCAGCCGGTCGCTGATCCGGCCCTTCATGGCGAACCGCCCCGCGATCTGCCGCTGGCTCGCCGCCAGCACGGAGACGGCCCACAGGGGCTGCTCGTCGAGCAGGTCGTCCATCCGGGAGCCGTTGCGCAGGCTCACCATCACCAGGGGCGGGTCCAGGGACACGGACATGAAGGCGGTGGCCGTCATCCCGACGTCCTCGCCGCGGCCCTCCTCGTCGAGCGGCGGCTCCTGGGCGGTGACCAGCACCACTCCGGCGGCCAGCCGCGCGAGTGCTGCGCGGAACTCGTCGTTGCTCACCCCCTCAGCATGGGGGATGGGCTCGGGGGGCGGGGTGGCGGGAGTCGTCTGCAGCACACCGGAACGCTAACCGTGCGCGACCGCCCGGGGCATCGGGCCAGGGGACCAGTCGGGTCCTAGGACTCCGGTCCGAGTGCCGTCCGGGTGCCGCATCCAGTCCCGTCGAGCCCCGTCGAGCCCCGTCGAGCCCCGGCCGCGTTGCCCGTTGCCCGTTGCCTGCCTTGCCCGCCTTGCCCGCCTTGGCCGAATACGCGTGGCCGGATTTGCGCCAGGAAAACGACAGAACGCCCGAAGAGTCACCCTCAACACCTGAACCATCTGTTGTGACTTGAGTCACAGAGTCCATTTTCTGCTGACCCTGTGTACCGGGTGCACAGCTCACTGTGATTCAGTGGCCGTGACACTGCAACAAGTACGTCGATATGAAACCTGGAGTTGCTGTCGAGGTCTCGGGGAGTGCGAGCGATGGAGGCCGAGTCGGAACCCTACGTCCGCCTTGCGACCATGCGGCAGCTGCACCAGGCCGTCGCTGATCTCAACACGGCGCGGAGTCTGGCGGACACGCTGCAGACCGTGGCGGACGGCATCGTCACCGGTCTCGGATACGAGCTGGGCTGCGTCAATCTGGTCCGGCCCGACGGTGACCTCGTCATCGCCGCCTTCGCGGGCAACGCCGCCGCCGAGGCCCTGATCACCGGCCGCGTCGGCTCCCGCGCCTCCTGGGACCGCCGGCTGACCATGGGCGAGGCCTGGGACCAGCTGCGGTTCATCCCGCACACCGAGGGCTGGGTCCTGCTCGACGACGACGTACCGCAGTGGCACACCGAGGGCCCCGAGCCCCGGTTCGAGGACGAGTGGCACCCGCTGGACCGGCTCTACGCCCCGATGTACGCCTCCGGGGGCGGACGGGACCTCCTCGGGGTCATATCCGTCGACCGGCCGCGCAACGGGCGCCGCCCCGGCGCATGGGGGCGCGAAGCGCTCCAGATGTACGCCTCCCAGGCCGCCATTGCGATCAGCAACGCTCGACTGCGAGCAAACATGCAGCGCGCACTGGTCCGGCTGGAGCGCGAACAGCAGGCGCTGCGGGCCAGCGAGGAGTCCTTCCGCCAGGCCTTCGAGTACGCGCCCAGCGGGATGGCCATCGCCGAGATGGGCGGTGACCAGCACGGCCGGCTGCTGCGCACCAACGACGCCCTGTGCCGGCTGCTCGGCCGCCCCGCCTCCGTCCTGCGCCGGTACTCCTTCGCCGACCTGGTCCACCCCGAGGACATCGGCACCCTGCTGCGGACCTCGGCCGAGGGCGGCCGGGCGGAGCTGCGGCTCGCGCGGCGGGACGGGACCTACCTCTGGGTCTCCCTGCGCAACTCGGTGGTAGCCGACACCGCCGACGGGCCGCGCTTCCTCCTCACCCACGTCGAGGACATAGAGGAGCGCAAGCGCCACGAGCTGAACCTCGCCCACCGCGCATCCCACGACGCCCTGACCGGGCTGCCCAACAGCGCCGAGCTGAAGTCCCGCCTCAGTGCCCGGATCTGCGAGCGGCCGAACTCCCCGGCCGCGACCGCGATCGAGGCGCTGGACGCGGCGTACGGGGACGTCGAGTCGTCCCTCACCCACGGCTACCAGGCCGACGGGTACGAGGGGGAGGCCGCGCCCGGCGGCGGGCTCTACGACCACCACGTGCACACGCTCGCCCCCGACGCGGAGCACGACGACGGCACGAAGGGGCTCGCGGTCCTCTTCTGCGACCTCGACGGCTTCAAGTCCATCAACGACCGCTTCGGCCACCACACGGGTGACGCGGTGCTCATAGAGGTCGCGCGTCGGCTGTCCGCCTGCGTCCGGGACGGCGACACCGTCGCCCGGCTCGGAGGTGACGAATTCGTCGTTCTCGCGGACGGCCTCGGGGCGGCGGACGCCGCTGACCTGGCCGTACGTCTGCGAAATGCCATCATTCCGCCTATAAGGGTCGACGGGCGTGCCGTCCGGGTCGGGGCGAGCTTCGGCATCGGCTGGGCAGAGTGCGGGATGAGCGTGGAAGAGGTCCTGCGCTCCGCCGACCAGCGGATGTACGTCGAGAAGCGGTCGCGGTCGAAGGTTCACCGCAGGGCCGGCTGACGTTCACCGCCGCTTGGCACCCCTACCCCGTACCCGTCTCCCCGGCCCCGCCCGGTCCGTGATCGCAATTCGGGCTGTGCTCCGTTCGAGGTAGGCTCGGCCGGTCGGCGACGGCTGGCGACATGGTGAGGAGTGACCCAGGGATGACGGCCGGAAACAACGGCGCGAGCAAGCCCGAGGACGACGATCCGTTCGGCTACCTGTACGCGGACGGACAAGCGGCAGGCGCCCAGCCGCCCGGGCAGGGGGGCTACGGCTACCCGGGTCCGGCCGCGCAGCCGGGCGTGCCCAGGACGTCGTACAACCAGGTGCGGACGGTCGGCGAGCGCCAGTACGGGCAGCACCAGGTCCCCCCGCAGCAGGGGTACGGCTACCCGCCCCAGCAGGCCTACGGCCAGCCCGCGCAGCAGTACAACGCGCCGAACCCGCAGTACGCGGCCCCCGAGACCTACCCGGGCGGCGCGCCCACCGCGCAGCACGGCTCCGTGCCGGGCGGCGGCGGTTCCGGCGGCCGGGGCGGCCCGAACACCAAGGCGCTGCTGATCGCGGCGGTCGCCGTGGTCGCGGTCGTCCTCATCGGCATCGGCGCCGCGCTGCTCTCGGGCAACGACGGCGACAAGGACAAGAAGAACGAGGCCGTGTCCTCGGAGGGCCCCGCCGACAAGGTCGAGGAGTCCGGCAAGCCGGAGAAGAAGCCCGAGGACAAGCCGAAGCCGGTCGAGCTCCCGAAGCAGGACGCGGCGACGCTGACGCTGGGCGGCTCGGCCTCCCTGGACAGCACGGTCAAGGGTGCCAAGGGTGCCAACGGCAACTACATCAACCTGAACGAGGTCGGCCGGTCGGCCACCTGGACGGTCGATGTGCCGGAGGCCGGTCCGTACACCCTGTACGTGACCTACGGCGTGCCCGGCAAGGACGCGAAGACGACCCTGACGGTCAACGCGCAGGAGCCCCGTGGCATCAACATGAAGAACTTCGCGCGCGCTCCCGAGGGCGACCTGGAGAAGGGCTGGACGAACACGTACGCGTACGTCCAGCTCGACAAGGGTTCCAACACCCTCAGGCTGTCGTGCGAGACGGGCGACGAGTGCGACGCCAATCTCGACCAGCTGGAGCTGAAGTCGGGGCACATCAAGTCGAACGGCTGACCGCGAGCCTCTGCACGTACGTACGCCCTGACCGCCGTTCGAAGATGGTCAGGGCGTCGGCGTGTGCGGGACCGGGGGGTCGGGGAAGTCGGCGTGTGCGGGTGGGTGGTCAGGTCAGGGAGCCGTGGTGTGAGGCTCCACCGTGACGTTTGGCAGCAGCTGGGCGTAGGCCGCCGCGTCGAACTCGCCGGCCGCCGGGGCCAGGACCGTCGCCGTCGACAGGGCCACCGCCCGCGCCAGCCGGCCGGGCCAGTCGAGCCCCTCGGCCAGGGCGGAGAGCAGCCCGGCCACCGCGGAGTCGCCCGCTCCGGTCGGGTTGCCGCGTACGGCGGCGGGCGGCGCGGCGCGCCAGGTGCCCTCCGGGGTGTCGGCGAGGACGCCCTCGGGCCCCAGGGAGGCGATCACCGCGTGGGCCCCGCGCCGGCGGGCGTCCCGGGCGGCGCGCAGCGGTTCGCGGAAGCCGGTGAGCTGGGCCAGCTCGTCCGCGTTCGGCTTGACCAGGTCGGGGCGGGCGGCGATGCCCCGGCGCAGGGGTTCGCCGCTGGTGTCCAGGAGCACGGGTACGGAGGCGGCGCGGGCGATCCGGACCAGCTCCGCGTAGGCGCCGACATGGACGCCGGGCGGCAGGGAGCCGCAGAGAGCGACCGCGTCGGCCGCGCCGACGAGCTCCTCGTACGTCCGCAGGAACGCGGCCCATTCGGCGGCGCTCACCTGCGGTCCCGGCTCGTTGAGCTGGGTGGTGTCGCCGGTGGAGCGGTCGGTGATCGCGAGGGTGCGGCGGGTGTTCCCGGCGACGGGGACCAGGGCGTCGCGCGGCGGGAGCGGGGCGAGGAGGCCGCGCAGGACGTCTCCGGTCGCCCCGCCGGCGAAGCCGGTGACCACGGTGTCGTGGCCGAGTGCGCCCAGCACCCGGGCGACGTTCAGCCCCTTGCCGCCGGGGCGTTCGGAGACCTCGCCGACGCGGTGGCTGGCGTGCGGGACGAGCGCCTCGACGGTGTACGTCACGTCGAGCGCGCTGTTCAGAGTGACGGTCAGGATCACCTGGTCCGGCACCTCCCTCGGTCGGTCGGTCCGTCGGTCCGTGGCCCGTGCGCGTGCTCGCGGGTCGGTACCGCGGTCGTGCTTGCGGGCCTGGTGATCATGTCAAAGAGAGGGCGGCCGGGCCCAGTCCTGGGGCTCGACCGCCGTCTCTTCGTTACGTGCTCACCCCGTGCTCACCGGGCGAGGGCCTCAGGCCGTCTTGGGCTCGATGATCCACTCGCCCTTGCGCATGACGCCCGCCAGGACGAACTCCTCGTCGAGCACCACCAGGTCCGCGTCCTTGCCCGGCTCCAGCGAACCGACCCGGTCGTCCACGCCCAGGAGGCGGGCGGGGTTGGCGGAGATGGACCGCACGACGTCCTCGACGGGGATCCGGTCGATGGTGACGGCCCGGCGGAACGCGGTGTCCAGGGTGAGGGTCGAGCCCGCGATGGAGCCGCCCTCCACCAGCCGGGCGACGCCGTCGCGGACCTCGACGGCGAGCGGGCCCAGGTCGTACAGCCCGTCGCCGAAGCCGGCCGCGTCCATCGCGTCGGTGATCAGCGCGACCCGGCCGGCGCCCTTGTGGCGGTAGGCCAGCTCCAGGACCGCCGGGTGCAGATGCGTACCGTCGTTGATCAGCTCGACGGTGATCCGGTCGTCCTCCAGGAGGGCGGCGATCGGACCGGGCTCGCGGTGGGCCAGCGGGGGCATCGCGTTGAACAGGTGCGTGGCGACGGTGGCGCCCGCGTCGATCGCCTCGACGGTCTGCTCGTACGTCGCGTCCGTGTGGCCGATCGCGGCGATCACCCCGTGCTGGGCGAGCAGCCGTACGGAGTCGATGCCGCCGGGCAGCTCGGTGGCGAGGGTGAACATCCGGGCGGTGCCGCGGGCCGCGTCCATCAGCTTGCGGACCTCGGCCGGGTCCGGGTCGCGCAGCAGGTCCTCGCTGTGGGCGCCCTTGCGGCAGGGCGAGATGAAGGGGCCCTCGAAGTGGATTCCGGCCAGGTCGCCCTGTTCGACGAGCTCGGAGAGGATGCCCGCGCGCCGGGCGAGGAAGTCCATCTCGCCGGTGACCGTGGAGGCGACCAGCGTGGTGGTGCCGTGCTCGCGGTGCGTACGGATGCCGTGGAGGACCTCGTCCACGGTGCCGGAGGTGAAGGAGGCCCCGCCGCCGCCGTGGTTGTGCATGTCCACGAAGCCGGGGACCACCCAGTGGCCGGGAAGGTCGATGACCCGGGCGTCCTCCGGGGCGGAGTCGGAGATCCGGGTGGACTCGACGGTCACCCGGCCGTCCTCCACGGTCCCGGTGGGAAGGACCACCCGGGCGCCCGCGAGGACCGTGCTGTCTGCTGCGCGTCCGGCCATCAGGCGGAAACCTCCGTGGAGAGTAGATCCCAGGCGAGCAGCCCCGCGCCCAGGCATCCGGCGGTGTCCCCGAGGGCCGCCGGGACGATGTGGGGCAGCTTCTGGAACGTGACGCGTTCCTCGACGGCCGCACGCAGTGGTGTGAACAAGGTTTCCCCGGCCTCGGCGAGTCCGCCACCGATGATGAGCGTGCTGGGGTCCAGCAAGGTGAGCGCGGTGACGAGCCCGGCGGCGAGCGCGTCGACGGCGTCCCGCCAGACCGCGATCGCCGCCGGGTCGCCCGACTCGACGGCCTTGGCGCAGTCCGCGGCGTCCGCCTCGGGGTCGCCGGAGGCAGCGGCCCAGGCCCGGGTCACCGCGGAGGCGGAGGCCAGGGTCTCCAGACAGCCGCGCTGGCCGCAGCCGCAGTCCGGGCCGTCGGGGCGGACCACGATGTGGCCGATCTCGCCCGCGTACCCGTGGGCGCCCGCCTCGATCTCGCCCGCGATCCCGATGGCCCCGGCGATCCCGGTGCCCAGCGGCACGAACAGGAAGCGGTCCGCGCCCCGGCCCGCCCCGATGCGGCCCTCGGCGAGCCCTCCGGTGCGGACGTCGTGGCCGAGGGCGACCGGGATCCCGCCGAGGCGTTCGCCGAGCAGGGCGCGCATCGGTACGTCGCGCCAGCCCAGGTTGGCGGCGTAGACCGCGATCCCCTTCTCGGCGTCGACGATGCCGGGCACGGCGACCCCCGCCGCGACGGCGCTCTCGCCGAAGTGCTCCTGGCCGTGGGCGCGCAGATCCGCGGCGAACGCGAGGATCGTCTCGACGACCGCGTCGGCGCCGCGCTTCCGGCCGGTGGCCCGCCGCGCCTCGTGGAGCAGCGTGCCGTCGGTTCCGACCAGCGCGGCCTTCATTCCGGTGCCGCCCACATCGAGGGCGATGACATGTCTCACGAGAGACAGTTTCGCCCGCCGACCCCTAAAAGGTCTAGTCCACTAGCGCGGTTTGTTGCGCACCCATACAAAATGATGAACGAGTGAAGGCGGACCGCTTTCGGCCGGAAAGCCACGAAATGGGCATGCGGAACAGGGGCCTGCTCGACCAATGGTCTGGACCAACATACGGGTTCGGTACCCCGACTGCCAGACCGCGTAAGCCAGTTGTGGCCCCTGGGGCCCGTATGCGTTGCCGAAGCGATACGCCGGTGGTGTAGACCTCCCCTCCACCGTGGGGGAAAATCGCAGTTCATCCGGACGGTGGCAGGACGGGTGGCGGCGCCGTGGCCGACCGACGAGAGGTCCGCGCGGCGACGCTGCGCCACCGCCCGTGACCAGATGGATCAACGAGGATGGGCGAGACTGTGCAGCGGCGCTATACGGTTCTGACCGCGGTGGTGGCCGCGCTGGGTATGACGGCAACGTTGTCGGGGTGCGGGGGTGACAGCGGCTCGGGCGACGTCACCCTCACGCTGGTCGCCGCCGACTACGGCACCAGTTCGGCCAACAGCTCCGAGAAGTACTGGAGCGGTGTCGCGGCGGGCTTCGAGAAGAAGCACCCCGGCATCAAGGTCGACGTCAACGTCTACTCCTGGAAGGACGTCGACCGCAAGGTCGCCGAGATGGTGAAGGCGGGCAAGGCCCCCGACATCGCGCAGATCGGCGCCTACGCCGACTTCGCCAAGGACGGCAAGCTCTACAGCGCCGACCAGATGCTCTCCATCCGCACCCAGGCGAACTTCCTGCCCACCCTCACCGACGCGGGCAAGGTCGACGGCACCCTGTACGGGCTCCCGTTCGTCGCCAGCACCCGGCTGCTCTTCTACAACGAGAAGCTCTTCGGCCAGGCGGGCCTGGACGCCCCCGAGACCTGGGACGACATCCAGAAGGACGCCACCGCGCTCAAGGCGAAGGGCGTCAAGTACCCCTTCGCCCTGCCGCTCGGCCAGGAGGAGTCGCAGGCCGAGACCCTGATGTGGCTGCTCAGCAACAGCGGCGGCTACGTCGACGACGTCGGCCTGTACGACATCGACTCGGCCCAGAACATCGCCACGTTCAGCTGGCTGAGGGACAACCTCGTCGGCAAGGGCCTCACCGGCCCCGTCGAGCCGGGCAAGCTGGACCGCGCGAAGGCCTTCGAGGCGTTCACCAAGGGCGAGGTCGGCATGCTGAACGGCCACCCCACGCTGATGGAGGAGGCCGAGGCCAAGGGCGTCAAGGTCGGCATGGTGCCGCTGCCGGGCGCCGAGGGGCCGACCAAGGGCTCGATGGGCGTCGCCGACTGGATGATGGGCTTCAAGCAGAACGGCAACCGCAAGGCGATCGGTGCGTTCTTCGACTACGCCTACTCCGACGAGAACGTGCTCGCCTTCGCCGACGAGTACGACCTGCTTCCGGTGACCGGCAGCGCGTCCGCCGAGATGGAGACCGACGCCAAGCACGCGAAGCTCCGCGAGTTCCTGGCGGCGCTGCCCAACTCCCAGCTGCCTCCCTTCGGCAAGACGTCCTGGGCGACGGTGAGCGAGTCGATCAAGACGAACATCGGCGAGGCGGTCGCGCCCGGTGGGAGCCCGGAGCGGGTGCTCGGGGCGATAGCGGCGGAGGCGGCGAAGGCGGAGAGCGCGGAGTAGGCAGGCGGGCGCGGTGGTGTCGGCTGCGCCGTTAGGTTGGTTGTATGACCGCTTCCGACGCCGAGCCCGCGCCTTCCCCCCGGGGGCTGTCCGACCGCGACCTCGCTCTGCTCGCGCTGGAGCGGAGGTCGTGGGCGGGGCCCGGGGCGAAGGAGCGGGCGATCCGGGAGGAGCTCGGCATCTCCCCGGTCCGCTACTTCCAGCTCCTCAACGCGCTGATCGAGGACGAGCGGGCACTGCGGGAGGATCCGGTCACGGTGAACCGCCTGCGCCGGCTGCGGGAGGCGAGGCGGGAGCGCCGCTGACCCCCGTTCCGGGGGTGTTGCCTACGGACCCCCGCTGCCCCCCGTTCCGGGGGTGTTGCCTACGGACCCCCGCTGCCCCCCGTTCCGGGGGTGCTGCCCCCGGACCCCCCTCCTCAATCGCCGGAGGGGCTTGATTTCGCCGGCCCCGGCTTCCGGCCGCGGCCGCCCGTCCCTGACGGGGAGCGGGGACCACCATTCCAGCCCCTCCGGCGTTTGAGGGGCGGGAGTCGGGGTGGAGCCCCGGGTGGGCCCGGGCCCCGTTGCCGGCCGTACCCCGCTACGCTCGACCCCATGGGCAGCCACTCCGAACAGCCGCCGATCCCGACCCCGACCACCCCGGCCGGCCGCGAGGGCCTGGACGCCATCCTCGCCCGCCCCGACCGCGCGGTCATCGCCCTCGACTTCGACGGCACGCTCGCCGACATCGTCCCCGACCCCGAACGCGCCCGCGCCCACCCCGGTGCCGTGGAAGCGCTCGCCGCACTCGCCCCGAAGGTCGCCTCGGTCGCCGTGATCACCGGCCGCCCCGCAGGCGTCGCCGTGCGCTACGGCGGCTTCGCGGGCGTCCCCGGCCTCGACCGCCTCGTGGTCCTCGGCCACTACGGCGCAGAGCGCTGGGACGCCGCCACCGGCACCGTGAACGCCCCGGCTCCGCACCCCGGAGTCGCCGCGGCGAGAGCCGAACTCCCCGGTGTACTGCACGAGTTCGGGTCCTGGCATGGCACCTGGATCGAGGAGAAGGGGCAGGCCGTCGCCGTCCACACCCGGCGCGCCAAAGACCCGCAGGCGGCCTTCGAGACCCTGCGCGGCCCCCTCGGCGAGCTGGCCGCCCGCCACGGGCTGATCCTCGAACCGGGCCGCCAGGTGCTGGAGTTGCGCCCTCCGGGCATGGACAAGGGCGTCGCCCTGGCCACGTACGCAGCCGAGGCCGACGCCGAGTCCGTCCTCTACGCGGGCGACGACCTCGGGGACCTCGCCGCCTTCGCCGCGGTGGAGAAGCTGCGCGGCGGCGGCCCGGACGGCATCCCCGGACTGCTGGTGTGCAGCGGCAGCGCCGAGGTGCCCGAACTGGCCGAGCGCGCCGACCTGCTGGTCCCGGGCCCGGCCGCGGTGGTGGACTTCCTGGCGGCCCTGGCCGGGCAGCTCTGAGCCGTACCGGAAGAAGGCCGACTCACTCCTGCCGCAGCGCCTCCAGCTGGTCCAGGAACCACTGCTGCGGCGGCAGTGCCGTCGCCGCCGCGGCCAGCCGCTTCGTGCGGCCGGCCCGCTCCTGAGCGCTCATCGACAGGGCCTCGTGCAGCGCCTCCGCCGTGCCCACCACGTCGTAGGGGTTCACCACGATCGCGTCCTCGCCCAGCTCCTCGTACGCCCCCGCCTCCCGCGACAGCACCAGCGCGCAGCCGTGGTCGGAGACGACGGGGACCTCCTTGGCGACCAGGTTCATGCCGTCGCGGATCGGGTTGACCAGCGCCACGTCCGCCAGCCGGTACGCGGCGAGCGAGCGGGCGAAGTCGTCCTTCACGTGGAGGACCACGGGCGTCCAGCTCTCCGTGCCGTACGCCCCGTTGATCTCGGTCGCCAGGGACTGCACCGCCGCCGTGTAGTCCCGGTAGACCGAGAGGTCCTGGCGGGAGGGGTAGGCGAAGGCCACGTGGACCACGCGCTCGCGCCACTCCGGGTGGGCGTCCAGCAGGGCCCGGTACGCGTGCAGGCCGCGCACGATGTTCTTGGACAGCTCGGTACGGTCCACCCGGACGATGGCCTTCCGGCCCTCACCCACCTGCCCCCGCAGCGCCTCCATCCGCTCGTCGACGTCCGCCTCCTGTGAGCGCCGCCGCAGGAAGTCCGCGTCCGCCCCGAGCCCGTGCACCCCGACCCTGGTCCGGCCCGTCCCGCCGAGGATCTCCGTACAGCAGCCGATGAACGCGTCCGCCCAGCGCCGGGTCAGGAACGCGGCCCGGTCCGCGCCGAGGATGCCGCGCAGCAACTGCTCGCCGATGTCGTCGGGGAGCAGCCGGAAGTAGTCCACCGGTGCCCACGGGGTGTGCGAGAAGTGGCCGATCCTGAGGTCCGGGCGCAGCTCGCGGAGCATCCCGGGGACCAGGGCCAGGTGGTAGTCCTGGACGAGGACCGCCGCCCCGGTCCCCGCCTCCTCGGCGAGCGCCCTGGCGAAGGCCCGGTTGTACGTCTCGTAGGAGGCCCACTGACGCCGGAACTCCGCGTCGAAGACCGGCTCCACGGGCGTCTGGTAGAGCAGGTGGTGGACGAACCACAGCACCGAGTTCGCGATGCCGTTGTACGCGTCGGCGTGGACCTCGGCGTCGATGTCGAGCATCCGTACGCCCGGCTCACCGACCCCGCGCCGCACCGCCTCGCGGTCGCCGTCGCCGAGGGCCGCGCAGACCCACAGCTTGTCGTCGACGGCGCTGAGCCCGGAGACGAGCCCGCCACCGCCGCGTTTGGCGTCGAGCGTCCCGTCCTCGCCGAGCGTGTACGTGATCGGGCCGCGGTTGGACGCGACGAGAACCTGGGCGGTGGGGGAGGGTGTGTGCTCGGAGACCATGTAGCGGAACCTAGCCCGTTCGGGAAGCCCCCAAACGCCTCAGAGCTTCACGCTGCCCACCGCGCCGGGCACTCCGTGCGTCACGCCGCCCACCGCTGCGCGTACTCCTCGATCTCCCGCACCGGCGGCCGCTCCTCCGTGTCCACCGCATGGGTGCGTGGCACGAACCCCTCCTCGCCCCGCTCGAACTGCGTCAGCGCCGGCCGCACCAGATGGCCCCGGGAGAGCCGCAGCTGAGCCGTGCGGTAGATCGCCGCCGCCATCCGGCCGAGCGCCTGCCCGTCCTGATGGCGGTGGCGCCGCACCCCGACGTCGACCTGGCCCAGCGCGTCCAGCCCCACCGTGTGCAGCGCGTCCACGAGGAGCCCCAGCTCCACTCCGTAACCGACCGGGAACGGCAGCCGCTCCAGCAAGGAGCGCCGCACCGCGTACTCGCCGCCCAGCGGCTGCACGAAGCCGGCCAGCTGCGGCCAGTGCAGATTGAGCAGGGGGCGTGCCACCAGTTCGGTGACGCGGCCGCCCTGACCTGCGCTGTCGCCGAGCGGACGGTCGTACATCGCCTTGACGAACTGCACGGTGGGGTCGGTGAGCAGTGGCCCGACCGTCCCCGAGACGAAGTCCGCGGAGAAGTCCCTGAGATCGGCGTCGACGAAGCAGACGATCTCGCCGCTGGTCACCAGGAGCGACCGCCAGAGGACCTCGCCCTTGCCGGGCAGGGCCGGGATCCGGGGCAGGATCGCGTCCCGGTGGACCACCCGGGCGCCCGCCGCGCGGGCGACGGCGGCGGTGGCGTCGGTGGAACCGGAGTCGATCACGACCAGTTCGTCGACCAGCGGGACCTTCTCCATCAGCTCGCGCCGGATCGTCGCCACGATCGCGCCGACCGTGGCCTGCTCGTTCAGCGCGGGCAGCACCACACTCACCGACGTACGGTGAGGGTCGGCGTTCCGGGCCTCGGTGAGCCGGTCCAGCGGGCGGTCGGCGGACGACCAGGAACGCCTGGTCAGCCAGCGTTCCACCTCTTCGAGCACGGTCTGAACTCCCTGCGTGTGATCCATCTCGCCGATCGGACGGCTATCTCAACAGTCCGGTCCTTCGGTTACAGTCTTGAACAACGCGGATGACCGTCGCATGTCGGGGTCCGTCGTCACACAAACGCCTGGATCGAAGATCCAGTGCCACAGAGCTCATCCAGAGGGACTGAGGGAACGGCCCGTTGAAGTCCCGGCAACCCTCCTACCGACCGCGAGGTCACGGTGGGGAAGGTGCCAATTCCGTCTTGTGGCGAAATGCGCTGCAAGGAAGATGAGGAGAAAGGGCCTCCGCCATCATGGCTGTTCAGACCATCGCAGGTAATGCCACCACCGCTCCCGTGGACCTCGGTCCCGCCGCGGCGCTTTCCTGCCGCGAGTGCGGCGAGCGTTTCGAGCTCGGCCCCCTTTTCGCCTGTGCGTCCTGTTTCGGACCCCTGGAAGTGGCGTACGACCTGCCCACCGGTTCCGCCGAGGAGCTGCGCAAGCGCATCGAGGCCGGCCCGAACAACATCTGGCGCTACGCCCCGCTGCTGCCGGTTCCCGCCGATGTCGCGGAGAAGCCCAACATCAACCCCGGCTTCACCAAGCTGGTCAAGGCCGACAACCTCGCCCGTGAGCTGGGCGTCACCGGTGGTCTGTACGTCAAGGACGACTCCGGCAACCCGACGCACTCCTTCAAGGACCGCGTCGTCGCGATCGCCGTCGAGGCCGCCCGCGCCTTCGGTTTCACCACCCTCTCCTGCTCCTCCACGGGCAACCTGGCCGGTGCCGTCGGCGCCGCCGCCGCCCGCGCCGGACTGCGCTCCTGCGTCTTCATCCCGCACGACCTGGAGCAGGGCAAGGTCGTCATGGCCGCGGTGTACGGCGGCGAGCTGGTCGGCATCGAGGGCAACTACGACGACGTCAACCGCTTCTGCTCCGAGCTCATCGGCGACCCGCTCGGCGAGGGCTGGGGCTTCGTCAACGTCAACCTGCGCCCGTACTACGGCGAGGGCTCCAAGACCCTGGCGTACGAGATCTGCGAGCAGCTCGGCTGGCGGCTGCCCGACCAGATCGTCATCCCGATCGCGTCCGGCTCCCAGCTGACGAAGATCGACAAGGGGTTCCAGGAGCTGATCAGGCTCGGCCTCGTCGAGGACAAGCCGTACAAGATCTTCGGCGCCCAGGCCGAGGGCTGCTCCCCGGTCTCCGCCGCCTTCAAGGCCGGTCACGACGTCGTACGGCCCCAGAAGCCGAACACCATCGCCAAGTCCCTGGCCATCGGCAACCCGGCGGACGGCCCGTACGTCCTCGACATCGCCCGCCGCACCGGTGGCGCGGTGGAGGACGTGAACGACGAGCAGGTCGTCGACGCGATCAAGCTGCTGGCGCGCACCGAGGGCATCTTCGGCGAGACGGCGGGTGGCGTGACGGTCGGCGTGACGCGGAAGCTGATCGAGGCCGGCCTGATCGACCCGGCGCTCACCACCGTCGTCCTGAACACCGGTGACGGGCTCAAGACGCTCGACGCGGTCTCCGCGACCTCGCAGGCGACGGCCACCATCAAGCCGAGCCTGGAGGCGTTCCGCGCCGCGGGCCTCGCCTCCGCCTGACCCACCGAGTCCGCGTCCCAGACCGAGTCCTGGCGACCGCGCCCCAGTCCGCGTCCGAAGCAAGAAGGGCACCCACCATGAGCGTCAAGGTCCGCATCCCCACCATCCTCCGCACGTACACGGGCGGCCAGGCAGAGGTCCCGGCGGAGGGCGCGAAGCTCTCCGAGGTCATCGAGTCCCTGGAGAAGGACCACCCGGGCATCGCCGCACGCGTCCTGGACGACCAGGGCAAGCTGCGCCGCTTCGTCAACGTGTACGTCAACGACGACGACGTGCGCTTCGAGGGCGGCCTGGACGCGGCCACGCCCGACGGCGCCGGCATCTCGATCATCCCGGCCGTGGCCGGCGGCTGCTGATCCGACTGCCCTCAGCTGAACAGCAGTTGCCCCCTCCGCGACGCAAAGCGGAGGGGGCAATTCTGCATGGTTGAGCGCGGTACAGTTGGGGAAGCCCCCTCCGCTGCGTGTGCCGCCCGCATATGAGAATGCGCCCGGCCCCGATAAGAAGCAGCCAAAGTGCGTGGACCCCTTGAGGTATAAGTGGCCTTTGCCTGGCCCGACTTGCCCGTAAATTTCAGCAATCCCGCATATTCGGGCGTTCACCTGTGCCCAGAATTCTCGTCCGATTGACCTGTTGCAGAGGGCAGTTGGGCGGATACATTCGGCCGCGGTCGACGCGCTGCGGCGCCGCCCACCCTCTCCTGTCGGAGGGTGAGTTCCGACCCGGGTCCGCGAAGTGCGGTTCCGTGCAAGGGCCAGTTATAGGGGAGTTAGGCATGGCTCAGGGCACCGTCAAGTGGTTCAACGCGGAGAAGGGGTACGGCTTCATCGCGGTCGACGGTGGTGCGGATGTTTTCGTCCACTACAGCGCGATCCAGATGGACGGGTACCGCACCCTCGAAGAGGGTCAGCGAGTTGAATTCGAGATCTCGCAGGGCCAGAAGGGGCCCCAGGCCGACATGGTCAAGCTCGCCGTCGGCTGAGCTCGGCGCGGCCGTCCGACGTCACTACTCACGCACGTAGGGCCCGACCCCCGGATCAGGGGATCGGGCCCTACGTGCGTCCTGGGACCGTATGGCGGGCCCTGGCCTGAGGCGCTTGCACTCTCGGGGGTCGAGTGCTAATCATTGGCGTTAGCACTCTCCAGGTGAGAGTGACAGAAACTTGGACCGGGCCGGTGAGGCCCGCAGGCGCGGTGGGGCAAGGAACCACCACGCAGGCAGGCCGTCCGTCGCGGGCGCCTCTCGGTCCGGAGAATCCACCCCTGTCCGGGAGGACCACTTCACATGGCCAAGATCATCGCGTTCGATGAGGAGGCACGGCGCGGTCTCGAGCGCGGGATGAACCAGCTCGCCGACGCCGTCAAGGTCACCCTCGGCCCCAAGGGCCGTAACGTCGTCCTCGAGAAGAAGTGGGGCGCGCCCACGATCACCAACGATGGTGTTTCCATCGCCAAGGAGATCGAGCTCGAGGACCCGTACGAGAAGATCGGTGCGGAGCTGGTCAAGGAGGTCGCCAAGAAGACGGACGACGTCGCCGGCGACGGTACGACCACCGCCACCGTTCTCGCCCAGGCTCTCGTCCGCGAGGGTCTGCGCAACGTCGCCGCAGGCGCCAACCCGATGGCCCTCAAGCGGGGCATCGAGAAGGCCGTCGAGGCCGTCTCCGCCGCTCTGCTGGAGCAGGCCAAGGACGTGGAGACCAAGGAGCAGATCGCTTCGACCGCCTCCATCTCCGCCGCCGACACCGAGATCGGCGCCAAGATCGCCGAGGCGATGGACAAGGTCGGCAAGGAAGGCGTCATCACCGTCGAGGAGTCCCAGACCTTCGGTCTGGAGCTCGAGCTCACCGAGGGTATGCGCTTCGACAAGGGCTACATCTCGGCCTACTTCGCGACCGACATGGAGCGTATGGAGGCGTCGCTCGACGACCCGTACATCCTGATCGTCAACTCGAAGATCGCCAGCGTCAAGGACCTGATCCCGCTGCTGGAGAAGGTCATGCAGTCGGGCAAGCCGCTGCTGATCATCGCCGAGGACGTCGAGGGCGAGGCGCTCTCCACCCTGGTCGTCAACAAGATCAAGGGCACGTTCAAGTCCGTCGCCGTCAAGGCTCCGGGCTTCGGCGACCGCCGCAAGGCCATGCTCGCGGACATCGCCATCCTCACCGGTGGCACCGTGATCTCCGAGGAGGTCGGTCTCAAGCTGGAGAACGCCGGCCTGGACCTGCTCGGCCGTGCCCGCAAGGTCGTCATCACCAAGGACGAGACCACGATCGTCGACGGTGCCGGTGACAGCGAGCAGGTGCAGGGTCGCGTCAAGCAGATCCGCGCCGAGATCGAGAACTCCGACTCGGACTACGACCGCGAGAAGCTCCAGGAGCGCCTCGCGAAGCTGGCCGGCGGCGTGGCCGTCATCAAGGCCGGCGCCGCCACCGAGGTGGAGCTCAAGGAGCGCAAGCACCGCATCGAGGACGCGGTGCGCAACGCCAAGGCCGCCGTCGAGGAGGGCATCGTCGCCGGTGGTGGCGTGGCTCTGCTCCAGGCCTCGGCCGTCTTCGACAAGCTCGACCTCACGGGCGACGAGGCGACCGGCGCCAACGCCGTGAAGCTCGCGCTGGAGGCCCCGCTCAAGCAGATCGCCGTCAACGGTGGCCTCGAGGGTGGCGTCGTCGTCGAGAAGGTCCGCAACCTGCCGATCGGTCACGGCCTCAACGCCGCGACCGGCGAGTACGTGGACATGATCGCCGAGGGCATCATCGACCCGGCGAAGGTCACGCGCTCCGCTCTGCAGAACGCCGCCTCCATCGCCGCGCTGTTCCTCACCACCGAGGCCGTCATCGCCGACAAGCCCGAGAAGGCCGGCGCGGCCGCCCCGGGCGGCATGCCGGGCGGTGACATGGACTTCTGATCGACTGCGGAGGCCTCGCCGCCTCTCGTCGGACGATCGATGTCCTGAGTACGTCCCACAGGGGCGGTACCTCCGTAACGGGGGTACCGCCCCTGTGGCGTGCCGGGGGGCAATGCGGGAACGGAACGAAGCGGCACGAACGGTTGTCACGCGCGCGGGGGGACGCGGGCGGCACGCGAAGGGTGCGGAGCGGCCACGACGGCTGCGCGGGCGGAAAGTAGCGGGGCGGGGCGCGTGGGGCGCGGACGGTGGGACGGGGGGCGTCTCAGGGGCGCCTGGCTTCTCCGCGTGGGGGCGGCCCGGTTCGCGGGCACTCGTCGACGGTGGTCGGCTACGGGCTGATCCCGCTGCTTTCGGGGGCGGAAGCGGGGGCGGGGGCGGGGGGTGGCGGCTTGGGGCGGCTATCGGGTGCGCGAGGCGGGGCAGCGGGGCCGCTGAGGACGCCCATAGGTCTCCATAGGTCTCCACGAGGGGGACGGGGCATGGCCGAATGGCTACTTGCCGGGGCCCGCACCGTACGGCAACACGTGTTCGATCGGTTTCGGTGATGTCGGTGGCGCGCCGACCGTCCGTGGGGTAGCGCCGCCGCGGGGCACGCCGGAGGCACGCCCCGCTGGTTCGTCCGTTCCGCCGCACACGGTTCGATCTCCTGGCAGCTCACTGCCCGGTCCGGCACCCTCGTACAGCCATTGGTCCAGTCCACCCGTACATCGCGGCTCGCCGGTGTGCGACTGCACATGCCGGCCGGCCGGTGCCCCGCGGTGCGGCCGACGGTCACGACCCCGCCCTCGCCGCTCGCCGTATCCGGCCAACTTCGCACGGTGGGCCGGAATCACGCGTACCGGTCCGGCAGCGGGACATGATGGCCCTGGTGTTCACCTGGTGAACACCAGTCGCATGAATAACTCCAGTTGTGCAGACGCGAGTCGGGCATAACGGTCGTCAACCGCACAGAAGGGAAGGTGTCATGAAGCAGCAGAAGAAGGCTTACGTGAAGCCGTCGCTGTTCAAGCAGGGCGACTTTTCGAAGAAGACCGCCGGTTACTTCTACGGCTCGTACAAGGAGTACTGGGTCCGGCGCATCATCTGATCGGCCGACCGGCCCCCTGTGCGCGGTGTGAGAACTTCCGAAAGGTGAAGATGCCCGGCCTGCTGCGTGACTACTTCGTCGTCCTGCCGGACAGCGTGGCGGGCCACGCGGTGGCCGGGCAGCTTCCCGCCTCGGAAGCGACCGCCTCGGAAGCGACCGCACCGGTAGTGACCGCACCGCTAGCGGCCGCGGCGGTGGGTGACGCCCTGACCGTCGCCCACCCCTCGGGCCGCCCCTGGGTCGTCGCCCGCCCCCTGGTCCGCAAGGTCAGCCACCTCCGCCGGGGCGACGACGCCCTCGTGCTCATCGGCCCGGACCGGGTCCCCGAGGCCGTTCTCGCCGGCCTCCTGGAGGGCGCCCGTGACCGGGCCGCCCTGGAACGCCGCCTCGCCCGGCTCCCCGGCCTGCACCACGTGATCGCCCGACTCTCCGGCGAGACCTGGATCCGCGGTACGGCCTCCGGGCTGCGCCGGATCTACCACGCCCGGCACCCCGAGGCCGGGACCATCGCCTCCGACCGCCCGGCCGTCCTCGCCCGCCTGACCGGCGCGCCCCTGGACGAGGGCGCGCTCGCCCTGCGCATGCTCGACTTCCTGCCGCACCCCCTGAGCCGGCGCGTCCTGTGGCAGGGCGTGCACGAGACCGGGGCCGGGTACGGACTGGCCCTGCCCGCCGCAGCACCTGGCACGGCCGCCGCCTCCGGCCCTCGCGAGTACCGCTGGTGGGAGCCCCCGCGGCCGGAACTCTCCCTGGCGGAGGGCGCCCGAAGACTCGGGGACGCCGTCGCCGCCTCCGTACGGGCCCATGTCGGCGGCCTGGACCGGATCAGCTGCGAGCTCTCCGGCGGCACGGACTCCACGGCCCTCACCTTCGCCGCCCGTGCGACCGGCCCGGCGACGCTGTCCCTGCTCACCGTGGCGGCCCGGGACCGCTACAGCGAGGACGAGACGTGGGCGCGGCGGGCGGTGGAGGCGGCACACAGGGACACGGGTGCCCCCGCCCTGGACCACCGCGTCATCCCCGCCGGCCAAGCCCCCTACTTCTACGCCGACCTGGCCTCCACCGCCGCCGAGCTCAACGACGAACCGCTCCCCGTCGCCCCCGGCCGGGCCCGCGCGCACCTGCTCCTCAGCCGAGCCCGCGCCACCGGCTCCCGCTACCACCTCACCGGCTACGGCGGCGACGAGCTCTTCCTCGGCCTGCCCCACGCCTACCAGGACCTCTTCCACGGCAACCCGCTCACCGCCTGGAACCACCTCAGCGGCCTGCGCCACCAGCTCGGCTGGCCCCTCCTGCCGACGCTGAAGGCCCTGCTGAACCGCTCCACGTTCCCCCGCTGGATCGCGGGCGCGGTCACCGCGGCACCCCAGCCCGTCACCCGCACCCCGCTGCTCTCGTGGGGCGTACGGCAGTCCCTGCGCCCGTGGTTCACGGACCACGCCGACGCCCTGATCACCGAGGAGTTCCGGGCCGCCGCCGAACGCGCCGAGCCGATCGACCCGTGGCGGGGGCGGCATGTGGACATCGACGCGGTACGGATGGGAGCGCGCCACTTCCAGGCGATGGAGGACATCGGCATGACGATCGGGCTGCCGGTCGCCGCGCCCTTCTACGACGACCGGGTCCTGGAGGCGACCCTCGCCGTACGCCTGGAGGAGCGCATCAGCCCCTGGCGCTACAAGCCGCTGCTCGTCGAGGCGATGCGCGGGGTGGTGCCGGATGAGCTGCTGGCCCGTACGACGAAGGACCACATGTCCTCCGACGAACACCAGGGCCTACGCGAACACGCCTCAGAACTCGCCGGCCTGTGGACCGGATCCCGTCTCGCCGAACACGGCCTGGTCGACGCCCGCCAGCTGCTGCGGCTCGCCGCCGAACCCTTCTCGCCGGTTTTGGTGGAGCACTCCATCAGCTCGACCGTGGCCGGGGAGACCTGGCTGCGCACGGCCGAGAACGCCTGGCCGACACTCCACTCCACCGACCCCGCCAGCGAGGCATCCCTGTGAAGCTCAGAAAAGGCATAGCCGTCACGACGACCGAGTACGGAGGTGTCCTGCTCGACGAAAAGGACGGCAGCTACTGGCAGTTGAACGACACGAGCGTCATCGTCGTGGAAACTCTCGCCGCCGGGCAGGCTCCCGAGGCGGCCGTGGAGCGGATCGTCGCCGAGTTCGACGTCGAGCGTGCGGAGGCGGAGTCGGACGTCGCCCAACTGACCCGCCAGCTCGTCGAGGCGAAGATCCTGCGCCCATGACCACCGAGATGACGATGCCCCGCCGGGGCGCGGGCCCGGGCGGACTGCGGCTGCGTACCGCGATCGCCGCCGCGTTCGTCCTGGCCCGCTTCAAGCCGGGCCGCCTGCGCCGGGTGCTGGCCCGCTGCAGCCGGGGCGCGAGCCCGGCGACGTACGACGAGACGCTGGAAACGTACGAGGCGGTCACCGCCACCAGCCGCCGCTGCGCGGGCCGTTACGGCTGCCTGCCCCGTTCGGTGGCCATCGCGCTGGCGTGCCGGATGTCGGGAACGTGGCCGGACTGGTGCGCGGGGGTCCGGACGGCACCGCCGTTCTCGCCGCATGCTTGGGTGGAGGCGGAGGGCCGCACGGTCGGCGAGCAGGCGGAAGCGGCCGATCTGCGTCCTTTGATGGTGGTGACGGTACGCGAGGGGGTTCCGGGTGAGCGCGGTGGCGGGAACGACGACGGGGGCGGACAGGCGCCCTGAGGGGCCTGGCACGCCTCCTGGGGTGCCTGAGGAGAGCGCACCACCCTCCGAGGCGGGCGCGACCGGCCCCTCCCCCCTCCGCCTCCTCCTCACCCGGGTCCGCCCCCACCGCGGCGTACTCGCGCGCGCGGGCCTGCTCTCGCTCACCGGGTCCGCGGCCGGGCTCGCGATGCCGCTGACGGCGAAGTACGCGGTCGACGCGTTCGCCGCGGACCGCTCGCCCGTCGCCCCGCTCGTAGCGCTCACCGCACTCGTCCTCGCGGGCGCCTGCCTCTCCGCGTACGGGCGCTACCTCATGGCCCGTACGGGAGAAGGCGTCGTCCTCCGAGCCCGCGACCAACTGGTGGGCCGCATCATGCGGTTGAAGGTACCGGCGGTCGACCGACTCACCCCTGGCGACCTCCAGTCCCGCGTGACCAGCGACACGACCCTCCTCCGAACGGTCCTCTCCAGCGGACTGGTCGAGTCGTTCAACAGCGTGCTGATGCTGCTGGGAACGGTCGCCTTCATGGCGTACATGGACGTCACGCTGCTGGGCGTGACGCTGGTGGTGATCGTCGGTATCGGAGCCGTAACCGCCCTGCTCATGCCCCGCATTCAGCGCGCGCAGCTCCGCGCGCAGGAGTCGGTGGGAGCGATGGGCGCGGCGCTGGACCGGGTGCTCCAGGCGTTCCGCACGGTCAAGGCGAGCGGTGCCGAGGAGCGCGAGACGGCGGCCGTGGCCGAGGCTGCACGGCGTGCGCACGACCGGGGTGTCTCGGTGGCGAAGTGGTCCTCGGTCTCCGACGTCACGATGATGATGTCGATCCAACTGGCCTTCCTGGCCGTGCTGGGCGTAGGCGGCGCGAGGGTCGCTTCGGGCTCCCTGGAGATCTCGTCCCTGATCGCGTTCCTGCTCTACCTCTTCTACCTGATGGGCCCGATCGGCGGCCTGGTCGAGGGCTGGACGGGCCTGCAGAGCGGCCTCGCCGCCGTACGCAGGATCGACGAGGTGGAGTCCCTGCCGGGCGAGCCCGCCGGCGGGCCCGGGCGCGGGGGCGTGCCGAGGGAGGGCACCCCGCTCAAGGTCACCTTCCAGGACGTGACCTTCGGGTACGGGGACGAGCGCGCCCCCGCCCACAAGGGCGTCACGTTCGACGTACCGACGGGCGGGATGGTGGCGCTGGTCGGCCCGTCGGGCGCGGGCAAGTCGACGGTGTTCAGCCTGCTGGAACGGTTCTACGACCACGACGGCGGCACGATCACCGTGGACGGCAGGGACATCCGGGACTGGCCGCTGACGGAGCTGCGCGCCTCGCTCGCGTACGTGGAACAGGAAGCCCCGGTCCTGGCCGGAACCCTCCGCGAGAACCTCCTCTTCGCGGCCCCCGACGCCCCGGAGGACCGGCTGACGGAAGCGGTCGCCCGTACCCGCCTGGACACCCTGGTCGCCCGGCTGCCCGACGGCCTGGACACGGCGGTCGGCCACCGGGGCGTCACCCTCTCGGGCGGCGAACGCCAGCGCATAGCCATCGCCCGCGCCCTGCTGCGCCGCCCGCGCCTGCTCCTCCTCGACGAGGTGACCTCGCAACTGGACGCGGTCAACGAGCAGGCGCTGCGTGATGTCATCCTCGAACTGGCGGAGCGGACAACGGTGCTGGTCATCGCCCACCGCCTGTCCACCGTCCGGCACGCGGACCGCATCGTGGTCCTGGAGGAGGGCCGGGTCCGCACGGCGGGCACGCACGAGGAGCTGATCGCGTCGGACGGCCTCTACCGCGAACTGGCGACGACGCAGCTGGCGGCGGAGGTGCGGTGAGACGGCGGGTCAGCGGGCGTAGTCCTTGAGTTCCTGGGTGTCCAGGGTGATGTCCACGGGGTGGGGGAGAGCTGCCGTGTCTCCGTAGTCGGCAGTCGTACGAGTGCTGCTGGCGGTAGCGGCCCTTGTCGGGCTCGCTGTGGACCACGAGTGTCCCGGACTCCCGATCGATCAGGAGATATACCGGGATGCTCGCCGCCGTGTAGCCATGAGGCTTCTCGTTACGGTCGCGACGGTCGGTGCCGCGGTCGTAGGACCACCTCCACGGCCATCAGTACGCCGTCGGCGGGTGCCCACTCGCCTTGTCCGGCGAAGTGGCTGGCGGGAAGGGCTGTGCGGCAGGATCGCGGCATGACGAACAACAGTTCCTTTGCGCCCTCCGCACAGTGGGCTCGGTTGGCGTTCCGGCAGGCGGACGAGTCCGACCTGACCGAGCTCGTACGCCTCCGCAACGCCGCCGCGCGCTGGCAGATCGAGCGCGGCATCGACCAGTGGCAGCCCGGCGAGTTGGGTGAGGAGCACTTCCGGGGACGGCTGCGCGCGGGCGAGGTGTGGCTTGCCACGCTCGGGCCGGACGGGCCGAGCGCCGGGGCGTGGGAGCTGTGGTGGGACGACGAGCCGGCCTGGGGCGCCCAGCCGCCGGTCGCGGGCTACGTCCACCGCCTGATGACCGACCGGCGGACAGCCCCGCCCGGAGCCGGTCGCGTACTGCTGGCGGAGGCCGAGCGCCGGATCGCCGCGTACGGGAGGCAGCTGTGCCGACTCGACTGCCTGACGTCGAACGACCGGCTCCGCCGTTACTACGAGGACGCCGGGTACGCGGTGGCCGGCGAGCAGGCGGGGAAGAACGGCGACGGCGGCCGGACGTACGGGGTGACGTTGCTGGAGAAGCGGCTGGAGGTGTGACGGGCGGGGCGGGGGCCCGCTGTCTCCCCTCCTTGAGCGGCTGCCACCGTTCCCTCGGGCGGGTGCGCCAGTACGGGGTGCGGGTCGGCCCTCCCCGGCGTCGCCCACGTCCGACCGAGCCGGGCACTGGTGCGGGTTCCGTGACGACGATCACTCCGGTGGATCGCCGGGGCTGTAGACCGGATGCCCGGCGGCGGGCGTATACCCGGTGAAGCGAAAGATCCGGGAGCAGCTTTTGACCGTCGAGGAGTTCGAAGAGTTCTACGCCCAGGCGGTCGCGCGTCTCACAGGCCAGCTGTACGTGATGACGGGGGACCTCCAGGAGGCGCAGGACGTCGTGCAGGAAGCATTCGTCAAGGCGTGGGTCCGGCGTGGGCGGCTGGAGCCTGACGGGCAGCCCGAGGCGTGGATCCGTACGGTCGCGTGGCGCCTGGCGGTGAGCCGTTGGCGCTTCGGGCGGCGTTCGGCGGACGCGTGGGGCCGGGGGAGCGGAGCGGCGGAACACGTCGCGCCGCCGGACCCGGACCACGTGGTGCTGGTCGACGCGCTCCGGGAGCTGCCTGCCCAGCAGCGGCGGACCTTGACCCTGCACTATCTGTGCGACCTCACGGTGGAGCAGATCGCCGGGGAGACCGGGCTTTCCGCCAGCACGATCAAGACCCATCTGGTCCGCGGACGGGCGGCGCTCGCCCACCGTCTGCAGGACCCCCGCATGGAGGAGGCTCCTGATGTCTGAACCACGGGACCCCTGGGGACCGGAGGACTCGGAGGGCCATCGGCGCTCCTTGGGCCCCCAGGGCCCGCAGGATCCTTTGCGGTCCCTGTTCCGGCAGGCCGGGGACTTCGGGCAGGGCCACTCCATGGCGGACCCGGTGGCCAGCATCACCGAACGCGGCATGCGCGCCCAGCGGCGTCGGATGGCCGCGGTCGCGGTGGGGGTCTGCCTGGTCATCGGCGGCGGCGGCGCAGCGGCGATCGGCCTGCTCCCGGTCACACCGGAGCCCGCACCTCCGGCGACGAGCCCGTCGCCGAGCTACCCGTCCCCGGCGCCGCCGCCGCCCGAGGGGACGCCGACGGAGCCGCCCACGCCCGGCAATACGGTGCCGGGGCCGGAGGGTTCCGTCACGGGGTCGACCGCTCCGGAGGGCCCGCCGACCAGTGTTTCGTCGACAGCAACGTCCGCATCGACGGTCGGGGCGACGTCGATGCCCTGATGACGGGCGGCTGACTCCGCGCTTCGCCCTCCCCCTCCCTCCCTCCCTCCCTCCCTCCCCTCCCAAGCCCCGGCGTCTCCACCGGGCGATCACACATGCCCGGACGTGTCCGAAAGGTGCTCCAGTGTCTACGTTGCCCCCCGAGGTCAGGCCTGCCCCGCCAAGGCCGAGGGGCCCCGAACTCCGGCCCCTAGCACATGAGTTCCTGTCGGCCGACAAGCCCGTACGGCACGAGCCCGGGCCTGCGTCACGCGCGCTTCGGGCGGCAGGGTTCGACCGGGCGGTCGCCTGGCTGAGTCCGGCCGACCGCCGGGTGCTCTGGCTCTATCTGCTGACCCGCATATCGGTGTGGATCACGGTCCACGGCGCCCGGTGGCTCTTCCCCCGGGGCTCCGATGTGCGGGAGGCCGGCCCGATCCTCGCGCCGTTCCAGCAGTGGGACGCGAACCACTACCTCCACATAGCGCGCGACGGCTACTTCCCGGCCGACGCAGGCCCATGGATGGATGGGTGGGACAACAGGGAGGCGTTCTTCCCCGGATTCCCGCTGCTCTTGCGGGCGGTGCACGTCGTCGTCCCGAGCTGGACGGCGGCGGGCCTGCTGATCTCACTCGTCGCGGGAGCCGTGGCCGTACTGGCACTGTCCCGCATAGCCCGCGCGTATGTCCCTGAGGACGCCGACGGCCGGCGCACGGCCCTGTTCTTCCTGCTCTCCCCGTGCGCGGTCTTCCTGGCGGTCGGCTACACGGAGGCGCTGTTCCTGGCGTTCGCGCTCCCGGCCTGGCTGGCCGCCCAGCGCCACCGCTGGGCGCTGGCGTGCACGCTGACCGCGCTGGCGACGACGGTACGGGTCAGCGGACTGTTCCTCGCGGCTGCGATCGCGGTGCTGTTCGTGCTGTCGGTGAGAACCCGGCGCGACTGGCGCGGGGCGGCCTGGCTGGCGCTGCCCGCCCTGCCGCCACTGCTGTACAGCTGGTATCTGCACGCCTACACGGGCGACTGGATGGCGTGGAAGCACGCACAGGAGCGCGGCTGGTACCGGGACTTCCACACCCCGTGGGAGGCGTGGACGAACACGTGGAACGCGGCGTTCGGCGGCGTACACACGACCGGCTACGCGGCGATGTTCCAGGCGGAGTTGGCGGCGATGGTGATGGGGCTGGCCCTGGTCGCGCTGCTGGCACGCCACCGCCGCTGGCCGGAGGCGGTGTACGTCGCGCTGAGCCTGTGGGCGCTGGGAACGTCGTACTGGTACGTGTCCATCCCGCGCGCCACGCTGCTGTGGTGGCCGCTGTGGATCGGCCTGGCGGCCCTGAGTCTGCGCCACCCGTGGTTCAGGACGGTGTACCTGTGCGTGACGGTGCCGGTGAGCGTGCTGGTGGGCCTGGCGTTTCTTACGGGGCGGTGGGCGGGGTGACCGCTGCAGGCACCTGCCGCTACAAACGGCCAGTCCGCCTCATCACCCGGGGGCACGGCCCAGTCGACTCGTCGCCGTGACGAGGGTGGAGGAGATAGGGGCCAGGTCGGGGTCTGCGGCGATGAAGACCGTTTCGAACCCGGCCAGTTCGTGGTTCATCCGGGCCATCGGCATTTCGTGGTCCAGGTCGGGAACGCCACGGACTCCGCGGATGACGACGTCGATTCCGGCCTGGCCGCAGTAGTCGACCAGCAGGCCGCCGGTGTGGGAGTCGACCGTGACGTTGCTCAGGTCGGTCACCGCCGCGCGGAGCCGGTCCAGCCGTTCCGGGATGGGGAAGCGGCCGGTCTTGTTCGCATTGGACATCACGCACACGACGACCTCGTCGAACAGGAGGGCGGCGCGGCGGAGTACGTCCTGGTGCCCTTGAGTGACCGGGTCGAAAGATCCTGGGAAGAGGGCTCGCATGGCCGGGAAGAGTAGCAAGCTGCTGCCCCGGTGGTGAGTGCGATGGTGGCCGAACCACCCCTTGTCGACGCCGTCCAGGCCCTCCAGGCGCGCAACAACCAGGCCGCACGGTCAGGTCGGTTCAGGCCTGCGGCCCCCGGGCAGCCCCTCCGGGCAGGCCCCCGAGGGCCGCAGGCTGGACACATGGGACCCTCAGCCCCGCTCCAGCCCGCCCCGCGCGATGACCCCCGCGTACCACCGCGCACTGTCCTTCACCGTGCGGCGCTGCGACGCGAAGTCCACGTGGACGATGCCGAAGCGCTTGCTGTAGCCGTACGCCCACTCGAAGTTGTCCAGCAGCGACCACAGGAAGTACCCGCGTACGTCCACCCCCTCCTCGATCGCCCGGTGTACGGCGCCCAGGTGCGCGTCCAGGTACGCCACCCGCTCCGGGTCGTGCACCTGGCCCTCCGGGTCCGCGTAGTCGTCGTACGCCGCCCCGTTCTCGGTCACCAGCAGCGGGAGGTGCGGGAGTTCGTCGCGGAGGCGGATGAGGAGCTCGTACAGGCCGTTCGCGTCCACCGGCCAGTCCATCGCCGTGCGCGGGCCCTCCGCCGGGGTGAACGCCACGTGCTGCTCGGCGCCCGCCCAGGGGGAGGGGGACTCGGAGCTGCCCGCCGAAACCACGCTGGGGGAGTAGTAGTTGATGCCCAGCGAGTCGATGGGGGTGGAGGTGACCTCCAGGTCGCCGTCCCGCACGAACGACCAGTCCGTCACCGCCGCCGTGTCCGCCACCAGGTCCTGCGGCAGCCGCCCGTGGAAGACCGGGTCCAGGAAGATCCGGTTCGCCACCGCGTCGATCCTGCGCACCGCGTCCCGGTCCGCGTCGGTGTCCGTCAGCGGGCGCAGGGCGTGCAGGTTCAGGGTCAGGGAGATCTCGGCCGTGGACGGCAGGCGGTCGCGCAGGACGCGGGTCGCGCCGCCGTGCGCCAGGTTGAAGTGGTGCGCGGCGCGCAGTGCGGCGAGGTCGCTGGTGCGGCCGGGGGCGTGGACCCCGTTCCCGTACCCGAGGAACGCCCCGCACCAGGGCTCGTTGAGCGTCGTCCACGTGGACACCCGGTCGCCCAGTGCCCCGGCCACCAGGCCCGCGTACTCCGCGAACCGGTGCGCCGTGTCCCGCTCCGGCCAGCCGCCCGCGTCCTCCAGCTCCTGCGGGAGGTCCCAGTGGTAGAGCGTCGCGACCGGTCTGATGCCGGCTCCCAGCAGCTCGTCCACCAGGCGGCGGTAGAAGTCCAGGCCGCGCTCCACCGCCGGGCCCCGTCCCGTCGGCTGGACCCGGGGCCAGGAGACGGAGAACCGGTAGTCCGTGACGCCGAGCTCCTGCATCAGCTTCACGTCGTCCGGCATCCGGTGCAGGTGGTCGGCGGCGATGTCACCGGTGTCGCCGTTGCGGACCTTGCCGGGGGTGCGGCTGAAGGTGTCCCAGATGGAGGGGGTACGGCCGTCCTCGGAGGCCGCCCCCTCGATCTGGTAGGCGGCGGTGGCCGTGCCCCACCGGAATCCGGCGGGGAAGCGGAGTTCCGTCCCGGTCTCGGGGCGGGCGCCTGTGGAGGTCGCCGGGCGGGCATCGACAGCGGTCATGAGACGGACACTCCAGAGGTGAGGGGAGGAGGGGATGAGCAGATGGGGGGGAGGGTGCACGCGGGTCAGCCGTTCACGAGCGCCCTGCGCGGCGGCGCGGTCAGCCCTTCACCGCGCCCTGCATGATGCCGCCGACGATCTGCCGGCCCAGCAGGCCGAAGACCAGCAGCACCGGCAGCGTCCCGAGCAGCGTGCCGGCCATGATCACCGACTGGTCGTTGACGTAACCGCCGCCGAGCTGCCGCAGCGCGACCTGCACGGTCGGCTCCTGCGAGGACAGCGCGATGATCGGCCAGAAGAAGTCGTTCCACGCCGTCATGAACGTCAGCATTCCGAGCACCGCCATCCCCGGCCGCGCGATCGGGATCACGATCGACCAGAAGATCCGGGCGGTGGAGGCGCCGTCCACCCGGGCCGCCTCGATCAGCTCGTCCGGCAGCGACTGCACCAGGTACTGACGCATGAAGAAGACGCCGAAGGCTGACACCAGGCCCGGCAGGATCACCGCCTGGAGCTGGTTCACCCACTGGAGCTCGGCGATCAGCATGAAGAGCGGGATCACACCGAGCTGCGGCGGGATCATCATCGTCCCGATCGTCAGCGTCAGCAGCGCGCCCCGGCCCCGGAACTTCAGTTTGGCGAAGGCGAATCCGGCGAGCGTGCAGCACAGGACCGTGCCGATCGTGATCGACGACGACACGATCAGCGAGTTCAGCAGCGCCTTACCGATGTCCGCCTCTTCGAGGACCGCGTCGAAGTTCCTGATCAGGTTCGGGCCCGGCAGCAGGCTCGGCGGCACCTGTGCCAGGTCCGCGTTGGACCGGCTGGCCGCGACGATCGTCCAGTAGAAGGGGAACGCCGAGATGAGCAGGGCGAAGCCGAGGATGACGTACGAGAGCCAGCTGCCCTTCATCGTCCGGCCCGCGCCCCCCTTGCGTACCCGCTTGCCCGGCGGGTCCTGGGGCGGGCGGCCCGTCTCCGGAGCCGTCGGCGGTGCGGCGAGCGCGGTCATCGGCCGGCCTCCTTGCGTGCGCGGCGGCGCACGATCAGGGCGTTGGCCCCGACGAGCACCACGATCAGGACGAACATCACCCAGGCGATGGCCGCGGCCCGGCCCAGGTGGAAGAAGCCCCAGCCCTGCTCGTACATGTAGAGGCCGAGGGTCTGGTACTGATGCGAGATACCGCCGGAGATCGACCCCTCGAACAGCAGCGGCTCACCGAAGAGCTGCGTCGCCCCGATCGTCGAGATGATCACCGTGAAGACGATCGTGGGGCGCAGGCCGGGGAGCGTCACGTGGATGAACTGGCGCCAGCGCGACGCCCCGTCCATCTCCGCCGCCTCGTACAGCTCGTGCGGGATCGACTGCATGCCCGCCAGGTAGATCAGCGCGTTGTACCCCGTCCACCGCCAGATCACGATCGTCGATACGGCGATCTGCGAGGCGACCGTGCCCGTCTGCCAGTCCACCGGGTCGAAGCCGACCAGCCCGATCACGTAGTTGATCAGCCCGAAATCGCGGCCGAAGAGCTGCGCGAAGACGAGGGTGGCGGCGGCGACGGACGTCGCGTACGGGAGCAGGATCGCCGTGCGGATGAAGGTGCGGCCGCGGAGCTTGTAGTTGAGCAGGTGGGCGAGGCCGAGCGCCATCGCCAGCTGCGGGACCGTGGACAGCACGCCGATCGTGAACGTGTTGCGCAGCGAGATCCAGAAATACTCGTCGGCGAAGAGCGCCGTGTAGTTGGCGATGCCCCGCCACTCCATCTCGCCGCTCGTCTGGAGCTCGACCCGGTAGAGGGAGACGAACGCCGTGTAGAGGAGCGGGAAGAGGCCGAAGGCGAGGAAGAGGGTGAAGAAGGGGGCGATGTAGGCGTACGGGGACGCCTTGCGCCAGGTACGCCGGAGGCCGGCTGCCCGACCGTCGTCGGGCCCGGGTCCGGTTCCGGCGGGGCTGCGGGGCCCGGCCTTCGCGGTGGCGGTGAGGGACACGATGCGGCCCTTCGGGATCGGGGGCGGAGAAATGCGGTCAGGGGTACGGGGATGGGGCCGGGCCGCCGCGGTGCGCGGGCGGACCGGCCCCTCGGGGAGGACGGCGCCGGTCGTCCGTGCGGGGACGTCCGGACGTCCGGGTGGACCGGCCCGGGGTGGCGTCACGCGATGGGTGTCGTCGCGGTCGGTGTCTCCCCGGGCGGCGTCAGCGCGGGCGGCTTCTCCCCGGTGGGCGTCTCGGCGCGGGCGGCGGCGTCACCGACCGCGGTGTCGCCCCGGGTGGCGGCGTCACCGCTGCCGGGGGTACCGCGGGCGGCGTCACCGTCACCCGCGTCGCCTCCACCGGCGTCAGCCGATCACGTTCGCCACGCCCTTCTTCGCCGTCTCCCACGCCTTGTCCGACGAGACTCCCTTGCGCTCCACCTCGCTCAGCGCGTTCGTCAGCTGCTGCATCACGTTCTGGTCGTGCACACCCAGCACCTGCACCGGGGACTCCTTGGCCGCGTCGCCGAAGATCTGGCCGATCGGCGCACCCGAGAAGTAGTCGTCCTCGGCATCCGCGATCTTCTCGATGGCGCCCGTCGAGGAGGGGAAGTTGCCCTGCTTCTGGAAGACCTTCGCCTGCTGCTCGGGGGCGGTCAGCCACTCGATCAGCTGGTACGCCTCCTTCTTGTGCTTGGCCGCACGCGGGATGGAGAGGTACGAACCGCCCCAGTTGCCGGCCCCGCCGGGCAGCTTGGCGATGTCCCACTTGCCCTGGCCGCCGTCACCCGCCTGGCCCTTGATGTAGCCGAGCATCCAGGCCGGGCAGGGGATGGTGGCGAACGAACCGGCGGCGAATGCCTGGTTCCACTGCGGGGACCACTGGTCGAGCTTGGCGCTCAGGTCCGCCTCTGCCGCCTTCACGGAGGTGTCCCAGGCCGTCCTGACCGCCGGGTTCTTCTCGTAGATCAGCTCACCGGAGGCGTCGTAGTACCGCTCCTCCTCCTGGCCGATCATGATTCCGTAGAGCGAGCCGATGCTGTCCAGCCAGGCGCTCTTGGCGGGGGCCTTCTTCTTGTACTCCTTGCCGAGCTCCAGGTAGCCGTCCCACGTGGACCACTTCTTCGCGAGCTCCTCGCGGTCCGTGGGGAGGCCGGCCTGCTCGAAGAGGTCGGTGCGGTAGCACATCGCCTCGGGGCCGACGTCCGTGCCGAGGCCGAGGACCTTGCCGTCCTTCGTGGTCGCCGCCGACCACTTGGCCTCGGCGAACTCGCCCTTGAGCTTGTCGGCCCCGAACTCCTTCAGGTCCTGGAACTTGTCGGACTGCTGCTGGGTGACCGACGCGATGCGGCCCACCTCCACCCCTTGCACGTCCGCGAGGCCGCCGCCGCCCGCGAGGCGGGTCTGGAGCGACTTCCAGTAGTCCGCCTCGTCCTGGGTGTCGCTCTGCTTGATCGTCACGTTCGGGTGGAGCTTCTGGTACTCGTCGTAGAGCCCGGCCTCCTTGAAGCCGAACGATCCGAAGAGGTCGACCGTGAGCGTGACCTTCCCGCCCGCGCTGTCGGAGGTGTCCGACGAGTCGCCGGATCCGGATCCACAGGCGGCGAGCAGGGCCCCGGCGAGGACGACCGCGCCGAGGCGGGCGGTGGCTCTCTTGGCGGCTCGGGCGATGGGCATGGGAAGCCTCCCTTGGCTTCGGGATGAACCGAGCGCCTTGAGAGCGCTCTCAAACCTGCGTCTGGAGCGTCCCCCACCACCCCCGCCCCGTCAAGACTCGAACGCATAACAGCTTGGCGTTACGTCCGGCCGCCGTCCAACTGCCTTCTGTGTGCGTTCTCTTGACACTGAGGTTTCAGGAGTTTTACGTTCCTTGGCACTTGAGAGCGCTCTCGAACGCGCTCTTCGCCCCCCCATGATCGAGGTGCTGCTCGTGCAAGCCTCCCTCCCCGGCTCCGCCTCCAGACCCGCCTCGCGGCTCGCCTCCAGGCCCGCGGCGGCGACGCTCCTGGCCATCGCCCTGGCCGCCGTCACCCTGGGCCCCGCCGCTTCCCCCGCGGCCGCCGCCACCATCCCCGCCGGCGCCGGCAGCTACACCGACGCCCGCCCCGCCGGTACGTCGGGTCCGACGACGAACACCGGGGCGCCCGTCACGCCCAAGCTCACCACCGCCGCCCGGGACAAGCCGGTCCCGACCAACGACTGGTGGTCCTCGCTCGCCTTCCAGCGCTACGGCGACAACCCGTACTCCACCCCCATGTACGGGCACCCCCTCACCTATCAGGCCAAGGCCTCCGGCCTGGAGGTCGGCTACCCGACCACGCCCGCGATCGTCGGCGACGGCCGGCAGTACGAGTACGCCCACAAGGCCGACCTCACCGTCGGCCTGACCGGCCTGAACTCCCCCGACACCAAGGCCGACGCCTGGTCCGACTGGACGGTCACCCCGTACTGGGCGGACGGCTCCCGCACCTTCCGGGCCACCATCGGCCACGGCATGCCGTTCGTGTACGCCAAGGGGTCCGGCGGCGACGCCCGCATCACGACCGCCTCCACGCCCACGGTCTTCTCCGACCAGGGCAACGTCGTCGGCATCACGGTCGCCGGGCACCACTACGCCCTCTTCGCCCCGACCGGCGCCGACTGGAACTTCTCCGGCACCACGATCACCGCCGGGCTCGGCTCCAAGGACTACTTCTCGCTCGCCGTCCTGCCCTCCACGGACGCGCTCGCGACCTACCGCAAGTACGCGTTCAGCTTCGTCACCGGCTCCCAGGTCGCCTGGCAGACCACCGGCGGCAACGTACGGGCGACGTACAGCCTGACCACGGAGGCCCGTGAGGGCACCGAGCGCGGCACGCTCCAGGCGCTCTACCGCCACCAGTGGCTGCATACGACCGACGCGCTGACCCCGTACACGTACGTCTCACCGCGCGGCACGATGAAGGTGCGCGAGTCCGCCTCCTTCACCACCAGCCAGAAGAACCAGGGCGTTGTGCCCGCCCTGCCCGTCTCCGGCGGCGTCGACCGGGCCCGGCTGACCGGCTACCTCAACGAGGTCGCCAATGCCTCCGACCCGTTCTCCGGGGCCTCGGACACCTACTGGACCGGCAAGGCGCTCGGCAAGCTGGCCCAACTGGTCCCCGTCGCCGACCAGATCGGCCAGACCGCGACCCGCGACAAGCTCCTCGGCCTGATGAAGGGCCGGATGCAGGAGTGGTTCACGGCGGGCGGCGCCAGTGAGTTCAGCTACGACAAGGACTGGAAGACCCTCACCGGCTACCCGGCCTCGTACGGCAGCGACACCGAGCTCAACGACCACCACTTCCACTACAGCTACTACGTCTACGCGGCGGCGATCATCGCCCAGTACGACCAGGCCTGGGCGGCCGACTCGGCCTGGGGCACGATGATCAAGCACCTGATCCGTGACACCGCCAACCCGAGCCGCACCGACTCCGCCTACCCCTTCCTGCGCGGCTTCGACGTCTACGCGGGCCACAGCTGGGCCTCCGGCCACCAGGGCTTCGCGGCGGGCAACAACCAGGAGTCCTCCTCCGAGTCCATCAACCTCAGCGCGGGACTGGTCCTCTGGGGTGCGGCGACGGGTGACAACTCCCTCCGCGACCTGGGAAGTTACCTGCTGACGACCGAGTCCGAGGCGATCACCCAGTACTGGTTCGACGCCAACGACACGGTCTTCCCCGCCTCGTACAAGTACGGCACGGTCGGCATGGTCTGGGGCAGCGGCGCCTCCTACTCCACCTGGTGGACGGCGAACCCGGAGGAGATCCACGGCATCAACGTCCTGCCGGTGACCGGCGGTTCACTCCACCTGGCCCGTGAGAAGGCCGCCATCAAGCGGAACATCGCCGAGATGGAGCGAGAGAACGGCGGCCCGGCCCAGGAGTGGCGTGACCTGCTCTGGGAGTTCGAGGCGCTCTCCGACCCGGCGTCGGCCAAGGCCAAGTGGGACGGTGCGAACGGGAACTACACCCCCGAGGAGGGTGAGTCCAAGGCACACACCTACCACTGGATCAACACCCTCAACACGCTCGGCGCACCGGACATGACGGTCAGCGGCGACCTGCCGACCTCCGCCGTCTTCTCCAAGAACGGCACCCGCACCTACACCGCCCACAACCACGGCTCCACCGCCCGTACGGTGACCTTCTCCGACGGGAAGACCCTCTCCGTACCGGCTCGTTCGACGGCCGTCAGCACGGGGCCCGGCGGCGGGAACCCGGACCCCGACCCGGAGGAGCCCGGTAACCCGTCCACCGGCAACACCTTCCGCCTGAAGACCGGCGGCGTCCTCACCACCGCCACCACCGACCCGGCGGGCACGGACACCATCGCCTCGGCCGACGGCGTGAACCGGGACGGCACCCCGTACCGCCCGACCGTCTACGAGGTCAAGAAGGTCAACGGCAAGGTCTCCGCGGGCGCCGCCACCGGATTCCGCCTCCGGGTCGACGCGGGCACCAAGGTCGGGCTCGCCCCGCAGGTCAGGGTCAGCTACGACCTGACCGGTGACGGCACCTTCGACCGCACCGAGACGTTCCGCTACTTCGCCACCGACCCGGTCAACGGGTGGGAGGAGTACACGCAGGCGGTCGGCACGCGGGCGACCACCGGCAGCCTGGGCGAGCTCAAGAACGGCACGGTCCGCCTGGAGATCTGGAACGCGCTGGGCAACGGCACGTCCCAGGTCCAGACGGGCACGGACGCAGCGGTGCTGCGGATCCCGTACGTGTAGGACGCATGATCCCGTACGTGTAGGGACGCTGCTGTACGGGCGCGATCGGTGCGGCGGGTCTCCGGCTCCTCAGGGCGGAGGCCCGCCGTACTCATGCGTCCGCAGGCGGGCTCAGGCCGAGGCCCGCCGTACTCATGCGTCCGCAGGCGGACTCAGGCAGAGGCCCGCCGTACTCGTCCCGTCCGCCGGGTGTTACGCCGAGGCGCGCCGTACCAGCGTCGTCGGGGTGATCACCGAGTCCGGCGCCGGGCCGTTCCCCGTACGGTCCCGGTCCAGGCCGCGCAGCAGCAGCCGGGCCATCAGCCGCCCCTGGCCCTCGATGTCCTGGTTCACGGTGGTCAGCGGCGGGTCGGTCTCCTCAGCCACCGAGTCCATGTCGTCGAACCCGACGATCGCCACCTGCTCCGGCACGGCGATCCCGCGCTCCCGCAGGACCCGCAGCGCACCCGAGGCCATCAGGTCGTTGGCGACGAACACCGCGTCCAGGTCGGGTCGCCGCTCCAGCAGTCCGGCCATCGCCCGCGCCCCGCTCTCCACGGTGAACCCGCCCTCGGCGACGAGCGTCGGGTCCACGTCGATGATCACGTCCCGGTAGCCGTCGAGGCGGTCCATCGCGGAGGTCTGGTCGGGCGGCCCGCCGATGTGGGCGATCCGCTCCCGCCCCAGGTCCCGCAGGTACTGCACGGCGACCCGCGCCCCGCCCCGGTTGTCGGCGTCCACATACGGAACGGCCTGGTCGCCGGGGTCGGCGGTCCAGCTGGGCCGGCCCCCGTACACCGTCGGGATCCCCGCCCGCCGGGTGATCGCGGGCAGCGGGTCGTCGGTGTGGAGGGAGAAGGCGAGCGCGCCGTCCACGTGACCGCCGGAGAGGTAGCGCGCGATGCGGTCGAAGTCGCCGGGGCCTTCCACCAGCAGCAGGACGAGCTGGGTGTCGTGGGCGGTCAACTCCTTGCTGATGCCCCGGATCTGCTGGGAGAAGAAGGGGTCCGAGAAGATCCGTATCTCCGGCTCGGCGATGACGACGGCCACCGCGCCCGTCCGCCGGGTCACCAGGGTCCGGGCGGCGTGGTTGGGGATGTAGCCGAGCTCGTCGACCGCCTGGAGCACCTTGTCGACCAGCGGTTTGCGGACTCCGTCACCCCCGTTGACGACCCGCGAGGCGGTGGCCCGGGAGACCCCCGCACGCGCCGCGACCGCTTCCAGGGTGGGCCGGGACCCGGGGGACTGCTCGGGCAAGGGGGTCGCTCCTCGTCGACGGGGGCGGCGACACGCGGGGGGTGGAGCTGGCCTGCGCCATCGCCGGATCGGCTACAGCCTAGCGCCGGGCCGGACGGATGGCTGAGAGCGCTTCCAAGCGGTGGGATGGGCTCCGGTTCACTCCTGGGCGCCTCCTCCGGGCCCGCTGCGCGTTGGACACGCTGGGTAGGCATTGCGCTTACTCGGAGTGGAAGGTGTGCAGCATGGAAGCGACGGAGCGGCGCAGGGTGGCGGCGGACAAGGTGCGGGCGGCCGAGGACGCGGTGGCACAGCTCAGGGAAGGGCTCGCCGGGCTGGGCGTGACGTTGCCTTCGCTGCGGGTGGATCCCGTCTCGTGCGCGGGCAACGAGCCGGCGCCACTGATCGACCTGGGCCGCTGCAACATCGCCACCGCGGTGCGGCTGTACGAGGTGCTGGCGGAGAAGGAGAGCGGTCATGACGGGTGAGGGGCTGACGGGTGAGGGGCGCGGCGAGCGATGTACGCCCGAGGCGGGGTCGTTCGCGGTGGACGGTCGCGACGGGCGCGTCGGCCGGGTGCTGGGCCGGGCCGGGGAGGACGTGCGATTGCGGCCGCCGGGCGGCGGGCCGGAGTGGTCCTGCCCCGCGGACGCCCTGCGGCCGGCCCCGCCGGGTGTCGTGCTGCGGGCCCGGGTGACGGAGATCAACCGGGAGGGACAGCTGCCGCGTTGAGGGGCGGTGACCGCACGTGGAGGCGGCGGGGCCGACCCCTCCTCGGGATCGGGCCCGCCGCCGTTCGGGGGCGTACGCGTGCCGCTGGGATGCGGGCGGGCGCGGATCCGGATCACATGATGCGGAAAGCCATGTAGTAGGTGGAGATCTGTGCGTGGTAGCCCGGGTCCTCGGCCTGTCGGTGGCGGTCGAACTCCGGCGAGTCCTTGACCTGCTCCTTGGTGAGGTCCACGTGGACCTTGCGGTCCTCCGTGTCGATGCGCCGGACCGTACCCGCCGGGAGCAGGACGTCCTTGCCGAAGATCCAGGCCCCGGTGTCGACGAGCAGGTAGGCGGAGCCGGCCTCGTCGGAGTGCTTGTCGACCTTTCCGATAGTGCCGTCGGTCGCCTCCACCGCGTATCCGGAGAGGTCGGCGCCCGCGGTGTGACCGCTCGACGGCTGGTAGCCCCACAGGGATTCGCTCATTGTGGCCCCTTTCGCGAAGGTCAATTCAGCTCATCGTCGATGAATTAATTGATAGGTCCGCCGGTTATTCGTGTGCCCGGTGAAAGCCGGTGTACACGGGACGGTATCCAGGGGCGCCCACGGGCGCACAACGGGGCGGGAGCCGGGCATCAGCCCGGCTCCCGCCCCGTCATCGCTGTTCAGGCATGCCTACCAGCGGTACCAGCGACCCCGTCGGCCACCACTCGCGGCGGGCCGGACGAAGAACCCCACGAGCCACAGCACCAGGACGATCACGGCGATCCACCAGAGAGCCTTGACCGCGAATCCGGCGCCGAAGAGAACCAGGGCGAGCAGAAGAACGAGAAGCAGGGGAACCATGATGATCAACCTCCGGAAATGCAGGTTCCCGGCTTCGCTTTTCCTACACGTCATGGACGCGGATCGACGGTATTCATCCTTCACCGGCCCCGCGCCGGTCGAGCCAGCCGCGGCGTACGGCTTCGGCGCCGGCTTCGAAGCGGGAGTGGGCGCCCAGGCGGGTCATGAGTTCGGCCATCATGCGACGGGTGGTGCGCACCCCCAGGCCGAGCCTTCGTGCGGCGACGGTGTCGGTGTGGCCCTGGGAGAGCAGGCGCAGCAGCTGCCGTTCCTGGCCGGTCAGTCCGTTGTCGTCGTGTTCCCGGTCGGTGGCCGTGCCGAAGTCGTCCGCCTGGTCCCACATGGCTTCGAAGAGCGCGGCGAGCGCGGTGAGGATGCCGGTGCCCTGCAGCTGGAGGGCGCCGCGGCTGGTGTCCTCCGGGTCGATGGGCAGCAGGGCGGCCCGCCCGGTGAACAGGACCATGCGCAGGGGCAGGACGGCGGCGGTGCGCACGTGGGCGCCCTGGGAGGTGAGCCATCGGGCGTACCCCAGGGTCTCGGGGTCGTTGCGGACGGACGCCTGGTAGAGGGTGCGCATGGGGACGCCGCGCTCCAGCAGGGCGCCGTCCAGGGGGCGGGAGGCGTCGAGGGTGGCCCGGGTCTGCGCGCCGCCGGGCATGAAGGACATCAGGGGCGTCGTGGCGTCGTGGGCCAGTTGTTCCAGGCGCATCCGGATCTCCTCGACGCCGGTGAGCGCTTCGACGTGGTGGCGCCCCGCCTCGGCCTCGGTGTGCTGGTGCAGCAAGGTCAGGGCGGCCACCTGGGCGTCCGCGAACTCCTGCTGGGAGCGCCGTAGCTCCCCTTCCCGCAGGGAGAGGAGTACCTGGATCCCGACCGACGGGGGGACCGTGCGCAGGTGGCCCTCCGCGTCCGGGGAGGTGTGCAGCAGGTTCAGCTCGGCGAGGTGATCGAGGGCGGCGCGGATGCCGCTGTCCGGCAGGGCCAGGGCCGCGGAGAGCTCGGCGACGCCGTATTCCGGCTCTTCGAGCATGAGCCGGTAGACCGCTTCGGCGGTGCGGTCGATTCCGAGCGCGTGCAGCTGCGACATGGAGTTCCCCCAGCATTCGGTTCCTCGTCGCGCCGATGGTGACGATAGTGGCGGTCAGGCAGCTTGCTGCCCGCAAACCACCTGCCTGGGCGAAACCCTGGGCAATGTCCGTCTCGCATTTCAAGATCAGCCCATGCTTATGGTGACCGTGCCTCTCAGAGGGCCACATAGTGCTGCCCTGCCGCCTGACGTGCTGGACATCCTGTGGTTCGTCGCCTCTTTCGAACACGGGGTGGAGCATCTGCACGCCGATTCCCCCGCGGTCGGCGGAGTCGGCCATCTGACGTTCTTCGTCAGAGCGCCGACGCGGGAGAAGGCCGTGGCGTTGGCGCGCGGGATCACCCGCCGGGCGCTGGCGAACTCACCGGGACTGACCGGCTGGCACGTGGTGCCGATTCGGCCTTGAGGCAGGAGACTGCCAGGCCGCCCCCTGCCAAGTTGATCTTCTTCCTTTCGGGCTGCCGGGCGAGCAGTGTTGTTCTCACGCCGGGCGGACGCTTCCGAAGCTTCGGGAACTCCGCGCTTCCACCCGAGCCTTCCGTCCATCCAGCCCGCTCATTCAGCCCGCTCATTCAGCCCGTTCCGCCCGTTCCGTTGAAGGAGAACCGTGTCCGTCGCTCGTCGCCTGCTCGCCGCCGCCGTTGCTCTCGCCCTCGTTACGTCCCTCGCCGTCGGCCTCGAACAGGACAGGCTCTCCGGGGCCGGGGCGGAGCTTCGCAGCCGGAGCTCGGGGGACTCGGCCGGATGGGGATAGAGACCGCCCGGCCACGACGGCCGCACGAGGATGCAGACGCCGCGAACAACCCAGCTGAGGACTTCACGTTGACCCCGACCGCACCTGCCACAGCCACCACGCCTTCCGGGACCATCGCGCCCCCCGAGCCCGCCACCTCGCTCCCGCTCTCCCGCCTCGGGCTGTGGCTCGGCCCCCTCCTCGCGCTCGGTGCCACCGCCATATGGTCCGGGAACTTCGTCGTCGCCCGTCATCTGGGCGACGTCATCCCCCCGGTGCAGACGTCCTTCTGGCGGTGGGTGATCGCCCTCGTCGCCGTCGCCCCCTTCGCCACGCGGGGGCTCCTGCGCGACTGGCCGGCGGTGCGCCGGCACGCCGGTCTGATCGGGGTCTCCGCCCTGCTGGGGGTGACGTTGTTCAACACCCTGATCTACATCGCCGGGCAGTCCACGTCCGCCACGAACCTGGCCCTGATCGCGGCCGCCTCACCCGCGGTGATCGCGGCGCTCGCCTACTTCGACGGAGAGCGGATGACCGTCGTCCGCGCCACCGGCATGGTCATCGCGTTCGTCGGCGTGGTCACCCTGATCTCCAAGGGGAGCATCACCGCCCTGCTCTCGATGGACTTCCGGGCCGGAGACCTGTGGATGCTCGCCGCGATGGCGACGTTCGCCGCCTACTCGGCACTGCTCAAGCGCAAGCCGTCCACGATCTCCGGCCCCAGTTTCCTCCTGGCCACCTTCGCCGCGGGCACCGTGATGCTCGCCCCCGTGTACGTCGTGTCCCTCACCGTCCAGGGGGCCTTCACGCCCAGCGGCGCGACCCTCGGGCCGTTGCTCTACATCGGCGTCGCCTCGTCCGCGATCGCCTTCTACACCTGGAACAAGGCCGTCTCCCTCATCGGTGCCACCCGCGCCGGGATCGTCTACTACCTCCAGCCCGTGTTCGTCGCCTGCGTCGCGTACCTCGCGATCGGCGAGCACATCACGCTCATCCAGATTCTCTGCATGGGCGCGATCATCACCGGCGTGGCCGTCGGCGCCAAGCGCTGAAACCCACCGGAGAACCCCCATCCCATCCGCACCGCCTACTTGAGGAACCACTCATGTCGTCGCTTCGCATCAACGCCGACCGTCTGCTCTCCGACCTCACCCACCTGTCCCAGATCGGGGCCGGGCAGGACGGTGCCCTGTGGCGCATCGCCGGTACGAAGGCTGATCGGGCCGGACGGGACTGGCTGGACAAGACCATGCGCGTGGAGGGCCTGCACACCTCCTACGACGAGACGGGCAACGTCTTCTCCCGCCGCAAGAACACCTCCGGCCCGTGGCTGCTCATCGGATCGCACGCCGACACGGTGCCCGCCGGCGGGCATCTGGACGGTGCCTACGGAGTCATCGCCGCCATGGAGGTGCTGCGCACCCTGCACGAGGAGGGGCACCCGCTGGCCGACCACGTGAAGAGCGTGGCCTGGTTCGACGAGGAAGGAGTACGCCCGGAGTCGGCCGGGGGGCTGGTGGGCTCCACCGCCCTCGCGGGTTCCGCCCACGCCGCCGACCTCGTGGGCTATCTGGAGATCCACATCGAACAGGGCCGCCGCATGGAGAAGGCCGGGCTGAACCTGGCGCCCGTCACCGGCATCGTGGGGGTGCGCCGCTACCAGGTGTCGGTGTCCGGGCAGGAGAACCACGCGGGCACCACGATGTGGGTGGACCGCCAGGACGCGGGGCGCGTGGCCGCCCGCATCGTCGCCGAACTGAAGGGCATCATCCTGGCCGTCGACCCGAAGGGGATCGGCAACGCCGGCGTCATCAGTTTCGGCCCCGGAGCTGCCAACGTCGTGCCGGGCACCGCGAGTGCCGAGCTGGAGATCCGGGCCTCCTCCGAAAGGGCCCTGGACGGCATCGAAACCGACCTGGACGAGGCCCTGTCCCGCATCGCGGCGGAGGAGAACTGCGCGGCCGAGCTGGTCCGTGTCTCCGCCAAGCCCGCCGCGCACTTCGACCAGCGCGTACTGAACGCGGTCCATGAGGCGTGCCTGGAGAAGGGCCGCACGGACCAGCTGCTCTCCTACGCGGGGCATGACGCGTCGGTGATCTCCACGCGCCTGCCCACCGCGATGATGTTCGTACCCTCCACCGGCGGGTTCTCCCACTCCAACAAGGAGCACACGCCCGATGAGCAGCTGGTCCTGGGTGCCCAGGCCCTGCTCGACGCGGTGCTGAAGGTCGCGCCGATGCTGTTGGAGCAGGAGGTGGGTTCACCGGTGGCGCTGGCAGCGTGAGGGACGGCTCCCGGCCCGGCCGGCGCCTCCTGGCTCAGGGGGCGTCCGGCCGCGTCACCACCTTGATGTTGAAGGTGTGCGACCCCACTCCGCCGGCGATCCCCATGAAGAGGAAGGCGAAGTGCTCCTGGCCGCGTGCGGTGGTGATGCCGCCGATGTCCAGCTGGGAGGAGGCCGGCCAGCCGAGGTCCGTGAGCAGCTGTCCGGTGGTCCGCTTGGCCCCGGCGTCGTCGCCGGAGAGGAAGACCGCGCCCGGTTCGGTCAGATCACCCGGGGCGGTCATGGTGGTGGAGTCCATCGTGCAGAGCGTCTTGACGACGGGGGTCAGGGGGAAGGCCCCCTGGATCACCTCGCCCAGGCTGCTGTTGGGATGGGTGAGCTGGGTGAAGTCGTCGGAGAGGCCGACCCCGACGTCGATCAGCAGGGTCCCGGCCAGCGCCGGGGCGCCGATGGAGTGCAGCAGCTCCACGGAGACACCGCCCGGCGTGGCGTTGACGAGCACCTCCGCGTGTGCGGCCGTCTCGTCCAGGCCCGCGACGGGGAGACCGAGGTCGGTGCGCTCCTTCGGGTGGCGTGAGCCGAGGAGGACGTCGTGTCCTGCGGTGCGCCAGCCGTGGGCCAGGGCGCGGGCGACATTTCCGGTGCCGAGCAGTCCTATTCGCATGGGGCGACGCTAGCCAGCGGGGGCGGCGGGGCGTATCGGGCGGGAGTCGGGGGTGGGACGGGACCTGAGGCGTAGTCCCGGTGGCCGGGCCGACGGGCGGTGGGCGGCCCCCCCTGCTCCCCCCGTGTGTACGTCCTGGTCGAGTGAGCTGCGCCTTTCAGCTTGACGCTGTCCCGCCCCCCGGCCGTCAGACCCTCGCCGGTGCCTTCTCCGGGGAGCCGGGGTCCGGGGAGCCGGGACCGCCCGTCCGGTCCGCGTCCGGGGCCGGGTGCGGGCCGCCCGCCGCCGCGACCGTCGACGGGGCCGGGTCCTGGGAGACGTTGAACTCGGTCAGCAGGTCCTTGCTGAAGCCGAAGAAATACGTGGCCAGGAAGCCCGCCACGTAGCCGACCAGCAGGCCGGCCCCGTAGATCGCGATCGTCGAGCCCAGTGCGTGGTTGCCGTCCAGGAGCGGGAACAGGGCCCAGCCGGAGGGGCCGATGGCGGTCGAGCCGACCGTGTCGCCGAGCTGGTTGAACAGGCCGACGACGCCGCCGCCGAACGCCCCGCCCACGCACGCCGTGATGAAGGGGCGGCCGAGGGGGAGCGAGACGCCGTAGATCAGGGGTTCGCCGACGCCCAGCAGGCCCGCGGGGAGCGCGGACTTGATGGTGCGGCGGATCGACTCGTTGCGGGGGAGGCGGAAGTAGACGGCCATGGCCGCGCCGACCTGGCCGGCGCCCGCCATCGCCAGGATCGGGAGCAGGACCGTGAAGCCCTGCTGCTCGATGAGGGTGGTGTGGATGGGGATCAGTGCCTGGTGCAGGCCCAGCATCACCAGGGGCAGGAACAGGCCGCCGAGTACGAAGCCCGCGCCCGCGCCGCCGTTGGAGAGCAGCCAGTCCGCGAACGTGCCGATCGCCGAGGACACCTCGCCCGCCACGTACATCAGGCCGAAGATGGTCACCAGGCCGGAGATCAGCACCGTCAGGGTCGGGGTGACCAGGACGTCCAGCGCCTCCGGCACCCACCGGCGGCACCACTTCTCCACGTACACCGCCAGCACCGCCGCACCCAGCGCGCCGAGCACACCGCCCTGGCCGGGCGAGAGGGTCTGGCCGAAGGCGTCGATGTTCGCGACGCCCGGGAAGACGATGATCGCCGCGACCGCGCCGCCCAGGATCGGCGTACCGCCGAACTCCTTCGCCGTGTTGTAGCCCACGAACACCGCGATCAGCGCCATGAAACCGGACGCCATCGCCGCCAGCGCGGGCGTCACGGCGGGCAGCCACCCCAGGTTGACCAGCAGCCCGTTGAGGCCCGCGATGATGCCGCAGCCGATGAGGGCCGGGATCAGCGGTACGAAGATGTTGGCGATCCGGCGCAGGAACAGCTTGAAGGGGGTGGCGTTCTTCGCCTTCTGCTGGGCCTTGATCGCTGCGCCCTGCGCCGCCAGCTCCTCGGCGGAGACGGCGACCGGCGTGGGAGCGGCCTCGCGGCTCTCCTCCACCAGCTGCTCGAACTCCGGGGTGACCCGGGCGACCGTGCCCGGGCCGAGCACGATCTGGTACGTGTCGTCCTCGACCACGCCCATGACGGCGGGCAGGGCCTTCAGCGCCTCGTCGTCGACGAGGGAACGGTCGTGCAGACCGAGGCGGAGCCGGGTCATGCAGTGGGCGATGGAGCGGACGTTCGCGGCGCCGCCGACGAGCGGGAGGATCGCGGCGGCGGTGGCGCGGTTCTTGTCTTCTGTGGCCATGGTGCTCGGTGCCTTGCTGTGCGGGGCGTGGGGGGCCCGGGGGGGTCAGGTGGTGCGTACGGCCGCGAGGGCGGCGCGGAGGTGCCCGTCCGACTCGGTCAGGAGCCGGGCGGCGGTGGGGCCGTCGACCTGGCCGAGGACGACCAGGATCGCGTTCTTGACCTCGCCGTCGGTGGCGGCGAGCGCGGCCTCGATCTCGGCGTCGGACGCGCCGGTGGCGAGGGAGACGATGTGCCGGGAGCGGGCCCGGAGCTTCTCGTTGGAAGCGCGGACGTCGACCATGAGATTCCCGTACGTCTTGCCGAGCCGGATCATCGTGATCGTCGAGATCATGTTGAGGACGAGCTTCTGCGCCGTGCCCGCCTTCAGCCGGGTCGAGCCGGTGAGCAGTTCGGGGCCGGTGACGATCTCCAGGCCGTGTTCGGCGGCGGCGGCGAGCGCCGAGCCCGCGTTGCAGGAGAGGCCGACGGTCAGGGCGCCCTGCGTGCGGGCGTGCTCGACCGCGCCGATCGCGTACGGCGTGCGGCCGGAGGCGGAGATCCCGACCACCGTGTCGTCCGCCGTCAGCTTCAGCGCGTCCAGGTCGGCGCCGGCCAGCTCCTTGCTGTCCTCGGCCCCCTCGACGGCCTTCACCATGGCGGACGGGCCGCCCGCGATCAGGCCGACGACCTCGGTGGGGTCGGTGTTGAAGGTGGGCGGGCACTCGCTGGCGTCCAGCACTCCGAGGCGGCCCGCCGTGCCCGCGCCCGCGTAGATCAGCCGGCCGCCGCGGGCCATGCGCGCGGCGGCGGCGTCGATCGCGGCGGTGATCTGCGGCAGCCGCTCGGCGACGGCGGTGGGGACGGTGGCGTCCTCGCCGTTCATGATCCGCGCGATCTCCGCCGTGGGCAGCCGGTCGATCTCGGCCAACTCGGGGCGGAAGGCCTCGGTGGTGAGCGCGGCCAGCTGGGCCCGGAGCTCGCCGTAGCTGTCGGTGGCGCCGGAGGCGTCGGTGTTCGCGTCGGTGGTGGAGGTCATGGCAGGTGGCTCTGCTTTCTCGGTCTCGTTCTCGTACGCGTACGGGTGGCGCGGGGGTGCGTCTCGGGGCGTGATCAGCGGGCGCGCGGGCTGTGGCGGTGGGCCAGGGCTTCGTAGGAGGCGGCGAGGGCGGGCGCGGCCGTCTCGTACGTCCGCTGGGCCACGCCTATGAACAGGCAGTCCACGACGAGCAGCTGGCTCGTGCGGCTCGACATGGCGGCGGGACGCAGCTCGCTCTCGCGCGCGGTGGACGTGGTGAGCACGTGGTCCGCGTACTGCGAGACCGGCCCGTCGGGACGCCCGGTGATCGCCACGGTCGTCGCTCCCCGGTCGAACGCGACCCGTAGCGGCTCGATGACGTCACCGGTCGAGCCCGAGTGGGTGATCGCTATGGCCACGTCACCGGCGCGCAGCTGCACGGCGTTGGTCACCGCCAGGTGCGGGTCGGTGTGGGCGTGGGCTATCAGGCCGATCCTGAGCAGCTTCTGCGCCAGGTCCTGGCCGACGAGGGAAGAGGCCCCGACGCCGTAGATGTCGATGCGGCGGGCGGTCGACGCGGCGGCCACGGCGGCGCCCAGCTGCACGGTGTCCAGCCCGGCGGCGGTGTCCGCGAGGGTCTGCTGCTCGTCGAAGGCGAGCTTGGCGACCACCTCGGCGATCGGGTCGTCCACCGCGATGTCCGCCGTGACGGCGGGCGACCGGCCGGACTCCTGGTGCGCGGCGAGCCCGGCCAGCGCGAGGCGCAGGTCCCGGTAGCCGGGGTAGCCGAGGAGGCGGGCGGTGCGGACGACGGTCGCCTCACTGGTGCCGGTGAGCTCGGCGAGACCGGTGACGGTGAGGGCGGCACACCCGGCCGGGTCGCCCGCGACGGCTTCGGCGACCAGCTGCATGGAGCGGGTCATGGACGGCGCGAGCGTCCGCACCTTGGCGGCGAGGGCCGCGGGGGCGGGCGGGGAGTCGCCGCTGAAAATTTCCTTCACGTCTTGGGTCACCTCTGAAAGATATTTTCATCCCAGGGGTCCGTCAACCCCCCTTCGGCCCCCTGTGGTCCCTACCTCTGGCACCGCCCGACTCATCCGCACGCGGGCGCACAATGGGGGGCATGGAGCTGAACCCCCTGGAGCAGGCACTGCACACCGCCCGCGCGCTGGTCATGGCCGATCTCGTCGCGGGCGACGTCGCCGAAGCCGACGTCGTATCGCTCGTCGAGGACGCCGTGACGCACCGCCGGTGGTGGGTCGAGCAGTGGCCCGAGGGTGCGGAGTTCGTCGCCGGGCTGGTCGCCCAGGACGTGCAGGACGCCCTGCTGAAGAAGTACGGGCGGTGGCCGCTGTGCCCCGCCTGCGCCGAGGACGAGCCGCACGCGCTGGACGTCGAGCCGGAGCTCGGGCCCGACCCGCACTGGGTGTGCGTCAAGGCGGCCGTGGCCGTCGCGCCGGTGGGGGCGCTGGGCGAGGTGCTGCGGCGGTGACCCTCTACATCGACCCGCCCACCTGGCCCGGACACGGCCGCCTCTGGTCGCACCTGGTCAGCGACGTGTCGTTCGAGGAGCTGCACGCGTTCGCCGCCGCGATCGGCTGCCCGCCGCGCGCCTTCGAACGCGACCACTACGACGTACCGGAGGCGTATTACGCGGACGCGGTACGGGCCGGGGCGCGGGAGATCGGCTCGAAGGAGCTGGTGCGCCGCCTCACGGATGCCGGGCTCCGGCGGCCCAAGGGGCGGGCGACGGCTTAGGGGCGTTCGACGGTGCTCAGAAGAGGGCGACGGCTCAGGCGCGGCCGACGGTGCTCAGGGGGGACGACGGTGCTCAGGGGGGGACGACGGTGCTCAGGGGGACGATGCTCGGGGGTGGCCGACGCCGTGGACCGCCTGGGCCGGCTCGCGCCCAGGCGGCGGCTCGGGGTGCCCATGAGAACTGAGAACCGGCCCGCGCTGCTCTCCGCCGGGGTCAGGGCTGGGTGGGGGAGGAGCCCTGTGCCCCCGCCGCGCATTCAGCCGCCGTCCCGGCGCCCGGTTCCGTACGTCCCGGACGCACCGCCCGCTCCTCCCCGGCCACGCTCTTCGCGATCAGCCGCGAACGCGAGACGCCGCCCCCGCCGCGCTGGAGATGCAGAGACACCGCCACGGCCGCCAGGGCCAGGAGCGTCATCGCCGCGCCGGCCCATGCCGTGGAGGCGAAGCCGAAGTCCGCGTCGATCACCGTGCCGCCCAGCCACGGGCCGCTCGTGTTGCCCAGGTTGAACGCGGCCGTCGTCGTGGCACCGGCCAGCGTCGGGGCCGCCCCCGCCACGTTGAACATCCGGGCGTTGAGCGCGGGGGCCGTGAAGAACGCCGACAGGCCCAGCAGGAACGCCAGCGCGACGACCGCGACCTGGCTGGAGGCGAACAGGGCCAGCGCCGCCAGGAACACCGTGGACGCCGTGATCCCGCTGAGCAGCACCCCGAAGAGGTGCGCGTCCGCGACCCGGCCGCCGATCGTCGTACCGATCAGCGCGCCGACCCCGAACAGGCCGAGGATCCACGGCACCCAGCCCGAGTCCAGTCCCGCCACGTCCGTCAGCAGCGGCGCCAGGTAGCTGAACGCGCAGAACACCCCGCCCGCCGCGAGTGCGGTGATCACGATCGCCAGCCAGACCTGCCGGTCCCGGTAGATCGCCAGCTCCTGCCGGAGCTGCGGTTTCCTCTCCGGCAGCGGGATGTACGGGATGCGGGTGACGACCCCCACCAGTGCCACCGCCGACGCCACGCCCACCGCCCAGAACGCCGAACGCCAGCCGAGGTGCTCGCCGAGGAAGGCCCCCATGGGCACGCCCAGCACGTTGGCGATCGACAGCCCGCCGATCATCACGGCCATCGCCCGGGCCCGCTGGTTCACCGGGACCATCGCGATGGCCACCGCCGCCCCGACCGCCCAGAAACCCGCGCAGGCGAGCGCGCTCACCACCCGGGAGGCGAAGAGCACCTCGTACGTCGGCGCCAGCGCGCCCGCCACCTGCCCCAGGCCGAAGACCGAGATCAGCGCGATCAGGGTCGTCCGGCGCGGCAGCCGCAGCGTGGCCACGGCGAGCAGCGGGGCGCCGACCACCATGCCGATCGCGAAGGCGGATATGAGAAGCCCGGCCTGCGGGATCGAGACGTTCATGTCGTCGGCGATCGGCGGCAGCAGACCCGACAGCATGAACTCACTGGTGCCGAGAGCGAAGACCGAGAGGCCGAGGATGTATACGGCCAGCGGCATGGGAGTGCGGCGGCGTGAGGTGGAGTCGGGCATGACTCGTCCCAACACCGGAGAACGTGTCCGCATTCCCGGCTCCCGGGGGGTGGACAGCCGTCACGCGGGCAGGGCGTGCAGCTTCTTGCCGTGCAGGGCGAACACGTTCTTGCCGTCGGTGGCCACCAGCCAGGCGTGGTAGTCCCCGGACTTGTCGTTATACGTCCAGCGCAGGGCGCCGGTCTTCGCGTCGATGGCGTGGATGCCGCCCTGCTTGTCGAGGTCGGTGGCTCCGTAGAGGGTGGAGCCCACCCTGACGAACTGCCGGGGCACCTGCGCGCCCGCGTCCTTGAGGGACGTGGACTGCCAGACCTTCTTTCCGGTCCGCGGGTCGAGAGCCCACAGCGTCCGGCCGCTGTCCGCGATGTACAGCACGTCGTCCAGGACGGTCGGCTCCCGGAAGGTGGTGAACTGCTCGGCCTCCACGGACCACTTCTCGGACCCGTCGGACAGGGCGAAGGCCTGGAGCTTCTGCCCCTGCGGGACGATCACCAGGTCCTGGTGGACGGCGAAGGGGCCGTAGCTCGTCTTCGTGGTCTTCTGCGTCCACACCTGCCGGCCGGTGGCGGTGTCGCGCACGGTGAGGTTCTTCTTGAAGTCGGTGTAGACGAGGTAGCGGCCCTGGACAGCGGCGTGGACACCGTTCTGCTGGGTGCCGAGGTCGCGCTGCTCCTTCCAGACGAGCTTGCCCGTACCGCTGTTCAGCGCGGCGATGACGTTCGTACGGGACGAGCCGTCGGCCTCCAGGATCTCGGCGATGACGTACACCTGCGTCCCGTCCACCGCGACCGGCCTCGGCTGCCGGTACTCCTTGCCCAGGTGGCTGCGCCAGGTCTCCTTGCCGGAGGCCGGGGTGTACCCGATGACGCTGCCGTCGTACTTGCCGCTGGCCAGGTACAGGGTGCCGTTGCTGCCGCCGTCGCCGTCGTCGAGCAGCAGCGGGGCTCCGGGGACCGCGCCGCCCGGCAGCGACCACCGCTCCGCGCCGGTCGCACCGTCGAGAGCGGCCAGCGGGTCACCGCTCGCGATCACCACACCGCCCACGGCCACGAGTTCGTCGTTGTTCCCGTAGGTCTCGGCGGAGGTGGTCCTCGTCCACAGGGGCGCGGGGGCCTGCCCGTCCTCGGGGGCCTTGCCGTCCTCGGGAGAGGCGGTGCGCGGCGGCGGGGTGCTGCCTGCGCCGCCGGTCGCGGGCTCGTCCTCGCAACCGGTCAGCCCGGCTCCAAGGGCCGCCATCGTGAAGCCGGCCCCGGCCAGTCGCAGCATTCGCCGCCGTGAAGACCTGCCGGCCGTCGTGCCGTATTCCGTGGATCCCTTGGACATGGTGCCGTTCCCCTGTGGAGTAGTCAGAGTATGTGCAACTGCGATGTCAGACGTTAGCCGCCATCAGGTGCCACCGGCCGGTACAGGGCATGACCGGAACAACTCCGTGAAGGAACCGGAACATTTGCCGATTGCCGATTGCCGATTGCCGATTGCCGATTGCCGGGGCAGGGCAGGGCAAGGGCAAAGGCAGGGGCTTGGGCAACGCGGCCGCCCGGAGCCCCGCGACGAAGGGACCACCCATGGGGAATCGTGACTCGATCGCTCCGGACATCGGTGAGAAGCACCACCGTGCCGCAGCAACGTGAGCGCCCCCGACTCCCGCGCACATGCCGGGCCAGCTCGGCACAGCGCGCGTCACAGCTGATTTCTGGTGGCTGTGAGCCAGCGTGGGTCGAGGCGGTCCAACCAGACGTCCTGATCGTCGGCCAGGGGGTGTCTGAGGGGGAGGGGAAGGAAACGGCAGCCGAACGTGAGGCCGGCATCGTCACCGTTGCCGTGGACGCGGTGGTACCAAGCCTCAGGGGTGTCTTCGGGGGCTCGGAGGTAGAAGAAGCTGGTTCGTCGTGGCTGTCCGGTGTGGGGGTGGGGCTTGTCCTCCACGGCAATCCGCCTCACCAGCCGCGCTGTCAGCAGACCCGATTCCTCGGCGACCTCCCGCAGGACTGCTTCGTCCAGCTCCTCACCCGCCTTGACCCCTCCCGCGGGGACCTGGGTGCCCGCTTCCGGCATGCCAACATGGTCGAACACCAGTAGTTCAGGGACGGCGCGATGGCGGACAACGTACGCAGCGACACGGATTCTTGGCCGAGACATCTCCGCATTGTCCGTCATGACCGCTGACCGCGAACCTGGCGGCTGCTGACATCGAGACCGGGAAGTCGCCTGTCAGGGAAGGCCGGTCACCCCGGGCCCGGCGCCCCCAGCAGCTCCAGCTCCGTCGCCAGGTTGTGCCGGGCCCGCGCCTCCCACTCGGTCGCCCCGTGCGGCGTACGGAACAGACGCGGCAGTGCGAGGAGCTGCCGCAGCACCGCCGCCCGCCCCGCCCGGAACGCCTCGTCGGGGACGAACCCGTACTCCTCCCGCACCTGCGCCGCGTAGGCCGCGTACTCCTGCGGGCCGCCCGCCAGGATCGCCAGGTCCGCGTCGCACAGCACCTCGCCGTTGCGGTCCCCTTCGGCCGGGTCGTGCGTCACGGTGAGCCTGACCAGCCGCGCGACCTCCGCCGTCACCGCCTCCCCCACCCCCGCCTCGGGCAGCGCCCGCTCGGCGAGGGCGGCGCTGCGCTCCTCGTTCTCCGTACGGTCGGGCCGGTACACCGCGTCGTGGAACCAGGCGGCCAGCCGCACCGCGTGCGCATCGGCGGCGTACCCGGCGAGGGTGTCGATCCGGTCCAGGACCGCCGTCAGGTGGGCGGTGGTGTGGTAGCGCCGCTGCGGCTCGTCCCAGCGGGCCAGGAGGTTGTCCGCGTACGGCAGCGGGTCGGGACCGGGCGCTCCCGAACGGGCGGCGAGGAGCGTGTTCCGCCACCGGTCGGGCAGGGCACGGGTGTCGCGGGGGCGCGGGCTGTCCGTCATGGGACGACCTTAGAGGCTGAGTCCCCTACGCATTCGCGGGGCTGAGTCCCGTACGGATGAGAGGCCGATCCCCGCAAGGATCGTAAGGATTCCGGCATCCCGCCCCGGCCGCCGACCTGCCTGCGGTTGGCTGGGATCCATGACGACCACCGCCGCCACTCCCGCCGCTCCCGTACGCGATCCCGAACTCCCCGGCCTGCTCCTGCGCACCGAGCGCGATGCCTTCGTCCCGCTCCTGCGCGCCGCCCCCGAGGCCGCCTTCGCCCTGCGCACCGCGTGCCCCGGCTGGACCGTCCGCCATGTCCTCGCGCACTGCGCCGCCGCCCTGACCAGGGTGGTCGAAGACCGGCTGGAGGAGGGGGTGTTCTCGCCCGAGTCCAACGAGCGGGACATCGAGGAGCGGGCGGAGCTGCCCCTGGCCGCCCTCCTCGACGAGCTGGAGCACGGGATGACCGAGGCCGGTCCGGTGATCGCCGCCGCGGGCGGGAAGCTGGACGGGGTCGCGCTCGGCGAGTGGGTGCACGCGGGGGACGTACGCGAGGCGTGGGGCCTCGACGGGGCGTACGCCGGGCGCGGGCTGGCGTACGCCCTCGGCCTGCTGGAGGGCGTGGCGTACGGGAAGGAGATGCCGCGGATCGTCGCCGAAGTGACGGGGGTGGGGACGGATCTGTCCGCCTGGAAGGCGCCGCGCCCGCTCGGTGTCCCGTCGCCGGGAGGACGGTCGGCGGGCCGGTACCGCGGCGACGGGCCCACGCTGATCCGGCTGTACGCGAACCGGCCGCTGGTGGGCACGCGGTACGAGCTCCACGGCGTACGCGAGGGCGACCTGCGCCTCTTCGACCGGCCACCGAAGCTGGACGGCTGAGGGGTGTCCGACCACACGGGCCTTCCGCCCCTCGGACCGGCCCTTGTCGCGCGGGAGCGCAGTCAATAGCGTGCGCTCGTGAAGATGGACCTGAACGCGGACCTGGGCGAGGGCTTCGGCCGCTGGACCCTGACCGACGACGCGGCGCTCCTCGCCTGTGTCACCAGCGCCAACGTGGCGTGCGGCTTCCACGCGGGTGACGCCTCCGTCATGCGGCGGGTCTGCGATGCGGCCGCCGCGGGCGGCGTACGGATCGGGGCGCAGGTCTCCTACCGGGATCTGGCCGGGTTCGGGCGGCGGTCGATGGACGTGCCGCCCGACGAACTGGCCGCCGAGGTCGCCTACCAGATAGGCGCCCTGCGGGTGTTCGCCGAAGCGGCCGGCTCCACCGTCTCGTACGTCAAACCGCACGGCGCCCTCTACAACCGGACCGTCCACGACGAGGAGCAGGCCGCCGCCGTCGTCGCGGGCGTCCGGCTCGCGGGCGGTGGCCTCGCCGTCCTCGGGCTGCCCGGCTCCCACCTGCTCGCCCACGCCTCCGCCGCCGGGCTGCCCGCCGTGGAGGAGGCCTTCGCCGACCGGGCGTACACCGCGCGGGGCACCCTGGTCCCCCGCGGTGAACCGGGGGCGGTGGTGCACGACGCCGACGACGTCGTACGCCGCGGTGTCGGCATGGCGCTCGACCGGGCGGTCACCGCGGCGGACGGCAGCCGGATACCCGTCGAGGCGCGCTCGCTCTGCGTCCACGGCGACACCCCGGGCGCCGCGGCCCTCGCGCGCCGGGTACGGGCGGCGCTGGAGGACGCGGGCGTGCTGGTGGAGGCGTTCACGTGAGCCAGGGGGACGACGGTACGGAGGTGCGTGAGGTGCGTGAGGTGAGCGAGGTGCGTGAGATGAGCGTGCTGCCCGCCGGGCCGCACGCCCTCCTCGTCGAACTGGCCGACGGTCACCATGCCGAGGCCTTCCATGCCGAGCTCCTCCGCCGGCGCGAGCGGGGCGCACTCCCCGGCGTACGCGAGATCGTCCCCGGCGCCCGGACCGTTCTGCTCGACGGCATCGAGGACCGGCCGCGCGGTGGTGGCCGGGTGCCCACCGCCCGCGACCGGCTTGCGCGCGATCTCGTCTCCTGGACCCTGCCGCGCCTGCGCGGCGAGGTGCGCGACGAGGTCGAGATCCCCGTCGTGTACGACGGCCCCGACCTGGCGGAGGTCGCCGCGCTCTGGGGCGTCGGCGCCGACGAGGTGCCCGCACTCCACTCCCGTACCGCGTTCCGGGTGGCCTTCTGCGGGTTCGCGCCCGGGTTCGGCTACCTGACCGGGCTGCCCGAGCGGCTGCACGTGCCCCGGCGCGCGACCCCGCGTACGAGGGTTCCGGCCGGGGCGCTGGCCCTCGCCGGGCCGTACACCGGGGTCTACCCGCGCCCCTCGCCCGGCGGCTGGCAGCTCATCGGGCGGATGGTGGACCCGGCGGCCCTGTGGGACCCGGGCAGGGACCCGGCGGCGCTGCTGGGGCCGGGAACCCGGGTGCGGTTCGTGGCTTCGGAGCCCGTACCCGTACGCATGTCCTGTACGGAGTCGCGCGGATGACCCTCGTACGGGACGGGCTCCTCCACGTCGTGCGCCCCGGCGCCCTCACCACCGTCCAGGACGCCGGCCGCCCCGGCTCGGCGCATCTCGGCGTCGGGCGGGCCGGGGCCCTGGACGCGCCCGCCGCCCGGCTGGCCAACCGGCTCCTGGGCAACCCGCCGGGCGCCGCCGTCCTGGAGACCACCGTCACCGGGTGCGCCGTCCGTCCCGACCGGACCGTGGTGGCCGTCGTCGGCGGTGCCGGAAGCCGGGTGAGCGTCGACGGGCGGCCCGTGGCGTGGGGCGCGCCCGTACGGGTTCCGGCGGGCGCGGTGCTGGACGTGGGGCCCGCGGTCAGCGGAGTGCGCGGCTACCTGGCGTTCGCGGGCGGCCTGGAGCCGGAACCGGTGCTGGGCAGCCGCTCGGCCGACCTCCTCTCCGGCCTGGGCCCGGCCCCGCTGGCGGAGGGCGACGCGCTGCCGCTGGGCGAGCCGGGCGGGGAGCCGCCGCGAGGCGAAGGCCCCGCCCCCTGGCCCGGCGCCCCCGTCGAGCTGGTGCTGCCCCTCCACCTCGGCCCGCGCCACGCGTGGTTCACGGCCGCCGCCCTGCGCACGCTCACCACCGCCGCGTACCGGGTCTCCCCGCACAGCAACCGCATCGGACTCCGCACCGAAGGCCCCGCCCTGGAGCGGGCCCGCGACGGCGAACTGCCCAGCGAGGGCATGGTGCTGGGGGCGGTCCAGGTGCCCCCGGACGGCCGGCCCGTCGTCTTCCTCAACGACCACCCGACGACCGGCGGCTACCCGGTCGTCGGCGTCGTACCGGAAACCGCCCTCGCCGGTGCGGCGCAGGCGGTTCCGGGAACGCGGGTGCGGTTCGTACGGGCGTGAGGAGCCTCGTACGTCCCCTCACGCGCCCTTGAAGCCGCGCAACCGCAGCGAGTTGCCGACCACGAACACCGACGAGAACGCCATCGCGGCCCCGGCGATCATCGGGCTGAGCAGCCCCGCCGCGGCCAGAGGCAGTGCGCCGACGTTGTAGGCGAAGGCCCAGAACAGGTTCGTCCGGATCGTGGAGAGCGTGCGGCGCGAGAGCCGGATGGCGTCCGCGGCGGTCCGCAGGTCTCCCCGTACGAGGGTGAGGTCACCGGCCTCGATCGCGGCATCCGTCCCCGTACCCATGGCCAGGCCCAGATCGGCCTGGGCGAGGGCGGCGGCGTCGTTGACCCCGTCGCCGACCATCGCGACGCTCCGGCCCTCGGCCTGGAGGCGCTTGACGACGTCCACCTTGTCCTCGGGCATGACCTCCGCGTACACCTGCTCGGCGTCGATGCCGACCTCGGCCGCCACCGACTCCGCGACAGCCCGGTTGTCACCGGTGAGGAGGATCGGGGTGAGCCCCAGGGCCCGCAGCCGCTCGATGGCCTCGGCGCTGGTTTCCTTCACCGCGTCCGCGACCTCCAGGACCGCCCGCGCCTCGCCGTCCCACGCGACCGTGATCGCTGTGCGCCCGGCACGCTCGGCCCCGGCCTTGGCGCGGGCCAGCCCGTCCGGCAGACGGATCTCCCACTCGGCCAGCAGCTGCTCCCGGCCGACGAGGACGGTGTGGCCGTCGACGACGCCCTGGGCGCCGAGTCCGGGGATGTTGGCGAAGTCTTCGGGGGTGGGGAGGGGGTCGGTGCCGCCGAGGCGGTCGGTTGCGCCGGCTGCCACGGCCTGGGCGATGGGGTGTTCGGAGGAGTGTTCCAGGGCTCCTGCGAGGCGCAGGACGTCGT